>NZ_CEYNSH010000015.1:0-63076 GCF_982872775.1 Psychrosphaera sp.
AAAATTCGTGCTGCTATCAGCGATTCATAGGTAGGTGCTTGCCATGCAAGCAGGTTCCCTACTACAAATAACAACATTAAACTGAGTAAAACGTATTTTCGATTCCAGCGCCCTGTCATAGCCGTCAACACAGGAGCCCCTATTGCTACACCTACAGCATAGAGGCTAACCAATAGCCCCGCTGATGGTAATGTCACACCCAGATCAACCGCAATGGTTGGTATCAACCCGACAATAACGAACTCAGTAGTTCCTATCGCAAAGGCACTAAGTGTCAATGCTAATAAAGCTAACGGCATTTTTATCCTCTCTCGTTTAATAATTTAATTGAGAGCGGAGTTTGCCCACTTTTATTAATTACAAAAACAGCAAAAGAATTAAAACTATTTTGTCATTATCGATATAATCACTATAAATGGAGGGCACATGAACATAAAATCTAAAACTGAAGATTTATCCATATTTATCGCTGTCATAGAGTGTGGCAGTTTTACGAAAGCCGCCGAGGTTTTGGATTTACAAGTTGCACGAGTGTCGCGTTCAATAGCGAGGCTTGAGAATGAGCTCAACGTCACCCTTGTTAATAGAACAACCAGAAACCTTAAACTCACCGAAGAAGGTCAAGTTTTTTTAAATTACGCCAAGTCGGCGCTTGAAACATTGAGCCTTGGTGAAGAGCAATTAATGGCACTACAGAACAAGCCTTCTGGACGACTTCGAATCGACGCAGCCAGTCCTTTTATCCAACATCAAATAGTGCCTCACATGCAGGAGTTTCACAAAGCTTACCCAGAAATAACGATTGAGTTAATTTCCCATGAAAACATAATCGACTTAATAGAGCACAAAACAGATATCGCTATTAGGGTGGGTTCATTGCAAGATTCCAATTTACACGCAAGACGTTTAGGAAAAAGCCGTCTTCATATGGTGGCAAGCCCAGACTATATCGATGAAAATGGTAATCCTTCTACCATCAGTGACCTAATATCTCATCAATTGTTAGGGTTTACTGATGCGCCAAAGCTCAATAATTGGTATTTACGCCAACCTTTTAAAGTTAGCCCTTTTATGACAGCAAGTAATGGCGAAACCATTAGGGAGCTTGCAGTAAACGGCAACGGCATTGCACTTTTGTCGTATTTTATGATTGGTGAAGATTTGCAAAGTGGGCGGCTTATTGAGGTTTTACCAGATCAAATCGTCAGCCCAAACCCACGAGAGGATATTCACGCGGTCTATTATAAAAACAGTGGATTATCGGCTCGTATTGTTCGCTTTTTAGACTTCTTTGAACCACGCTGGCGGTTATAGAATATAATGTCATTCAGCCTAAGATTTTAATTTTTTAGCTTTTGATGCCAATTATCCAGTAGCGCTTTAAGTACTGCCATGTCAATCGGCTTAGATGTGTAATCATCCATACCGGCTTCAAAACATTTTTCTTTATCGCCCTTCATAGCATTAGCCGTCATGGCGACGATTGGAATGTCAGCCCAGGACTCACCCGCTTCTTTGTTGCGAATGGCTTTGGTCGCGTCATAACCATCCATCACCGGCATGTGGCAATCCATAAAGATAATATCGAACTTGTCTCTAGACTCAGACTGAAGCTTTTCAATAGCTAACTGACCATTGCCTACGACTTCTACCGTCAAGCCACATTCTGTCAGCATTTTTTTGGCAACCATTTGATTGACCATATTGTCCTCAACCAATAACGCTGATAAAGCTACAGTGTGGGCGTCTTGATGTGACACATCAGAGTTATCAGCCACTGAAGGTTTAGTTGGTTCATTGCTCGTTGTACTAATGGTCGATTCAATACTCGATGTAAATGCAGGCTTACTAGAGGACTTAGTAATAGCTTCTTCACCTTTCTCCACAACGATGGTACTTGAGTCAACTTCCTTAGTTGACGTCGTATTTTGAACTGAAGACCTTAGCGCCTGACTTGGTGGTACTACGACATAAAACGTGAACAAGCTACCTTTGCCATATTCACTTGTTACGTCGATATTACCGCCCATAAGCTCACATAACTGTTTGGAAATAGACAGGCCGAGACCTGTACCGCCAAACTCACGAGTGGTAGATGAGTCGGCTTGAGTGAATGCATTAAACACTGATTTAATTCGATTCTTTTGAATACCAACACCGGTATCTTCTACTTGCCATTCGCATTTAATTTTACCGTTGTTTAAGGCCTTAGTAATAACCGAAACAGACACTTTTCCTTTTGATGTAAACTTAAGCGCATTGCCGATGATGTTGTTTAGAACTTGACGGATTCGACTCGCATCACCCAAAACATGAGGGGTTGATACTGCACGGAGGTCTAATTCAAAAGTAATCTGTTTTTCGTCTGCTATTTGTTTAAAGCTACGTGCAACAGACTGAGTTAGCGAAGCAATATCAATGTCGGCCTGCTCAATACTCAGCTTTCCAGCCTCAATTTTTGAGAAGTCCAAAATGTCATTAATTAAAGACAATAGTGACTCAGCGCTGTCTTTAGCTATAAGTGCATACTCCCGATGTTGATCAGGCAGCGGTCCTGCAGACTTATCATTTAGCATCAAGCCTAATGTTCCAATAACACCATTCATTGGGGTACGAATCTCGTGACTCATACTTGCCAAAAACTCTGACTTCATTTTGGCTGACTGCTCAGCGCGTTCCTTAGCTTGTTTTAAATAAGCTGCGGTTCTTTGCTGTTCGGTCACATCATGTTGAAAACCAATGTAGTGAGTCAATTCACCTTTTTCATTTATTATTGGACTTAAAGTCACATTATTAGAAAACGGCCTACCGTCTTTTTTATAGTTAATTAAGGTAACACTGACATCTTCTCGATTTTTGATGGCATCCGCCATGCGTTTTCGCTTTGCTTGATCTGTCTTTTCACCCTGTAACATTCGGCAGTTAAAACCAATCACTTCATCGAGTTGATAACCCGTCATCTCCAAAAACGCTGCATTGGCATACACGACAGGCTGATCCTCTTGTCGCATATCAGAAATGACGATAGCTGTACTTGCTTCATCAATGGCGTGGTTTTTTATAGATAACTCAAACGCCATTTGCTTTTGACTTGTTAAATCAGATGCTACTAGAACAAAACCAATTTCGCGGCCACTACTAATAAACTGATTAAGTCGCCATTGCATAGTAATGCTCGACAGACGACTATTATAACGACCGTAATCAATTTCGATCATTTTGTTTCTTTCAAGATCTTGCCAGCTAGACTCTGGAAATAGAGTTTTAAAATCATCTGGCCACTGCAATCCAAACTCTTCACTTAATTCAAACATACTGTTGTTTTGCAGAATTAGGTTGTATTCACGGTCCAATACTAATAGTGGCTCGGACATTGAATTCATTACGCTTTCAAACCTATCTCTAGACAGTGAAGTGTTGAGGAGATCATGCAATAAATGGTTAAACGCACTTTTAATAGCGACGATTTCACTGGGCTCTTTGCGAGACACAGGTTGGTTAATTGGACTGCGACCTTGTGCCGCTTCAGCGATATTGTCTCTTAACTGGGTAAGCGCACGACTCGCTATTTTTGCCGAAATTCTCGCACTATAATTGGTTGCAAAAATAACAACCATCAACAAAAACAAGACCATGACAAATAACTGAAGTACATCGCGGTAGGCTTCTGTTAACGGCTCAATACTTACCGCTCGCCACCAACGACCTTCGGATTTGACATAAAAAGAGCTCGCCAGTAGCTGGCGGCTGACGGTTGCTCCAACTGGTAAAAACTCTGTATCAGAGCTAAACATGACTTCATATTCACCATTAACTAATACTTGAGCCCCTAGGCTCGAACGGTACGACAAAACATCTTGAATTCGGTTGATGTAAATGACGATCGCCCCTTCTGGCGACTCTCCATATAAAACCGGTGCTGCAATCAGAATTCCGTGCTTAGAGACATCAACATTTACTTTTCCCTGTTCAAACACTTCACTTTTCCAATTAAAGTGCTCTCGATTCATCTCAAATAAGGACCAATTATTGACGACAATTGGTTCACCGCTAAAGTCTAAAAAGCCGATGGAAACATCTTTTGAGTCAGTAATTTTTAAAGATTGAAAGAATACGGATAAGTAATTTTCTCGCTGCTCAAAATCAATAAGACTGTTAATGATTAAATCATTTTTGGCCAAGTTTGTTATTTGAGAGGTGATGTTGTCGATATTGGTAGCGGCAACTTGTTCGATTTGTTCAAGTTGTGCTTTGTGCTTGTTATCTAACTGATCTTGAATAAAAAAGAAAAAACTCAAGAACAAAACAACACTGACCAACAGCGCCATAGCCATGACTTTCGGCATGGCTTGCTTTACTAAAATTTTGTATAGCGGCTTATTTTTAATCATTCCTAATTGGTACCAAATATCCCTGAGAGTTGTATTTAGACATCATGTAATCGTCGGCAAAGAGTGCATCATGGCGGCTCTTGGCAAAGGGCTCATCGTAGTCTTTTACCAAACCTTTAAACCCTTTAAGTTGTTCCAAGCTTTTTTGTATATCAGTACGTGCGGTTGACTTGGCGTTCGTGATTGCAAGTGCCAATGCATGTACTAAATCATAAGCGTGGGCCACCCCCACTGCACCAGCCATACTAGAGGCGGTCGCCTCTAAATCAAAGCGTTTTCGATATTCATTCAACACATAATCGTTGATTACTGGACTATTGGGTTTCGTAAAGCTGTAAGTTTGTAACACCGATAAATCAACTTGCTCTAACTGGCTCATTCCAACACTCTCTACGAATGCACCACCTGCAATACCCCAGTGTGAAATAAACTGTAAATCAGTAAAGTTATGAGCAATGGCTTCTTTGATGATGACGGCACCTTCCGGTGCGTTAGCAACTAACATAACAGCAGTCGCGCCACTTTCCCTAATGCGTTTTAATTCATTAAGCATAGACGGCTGACGCCAATTAAACCAAGCCACTTGAGTGACTTCTAAACCATGACGTTCTGCCGCTTTTTTCATTGATTTTTCATTGGAGCGGCCCCAACCCGTTTGCTCCAATAACAAAGCGACTTTCTTATTACCTTTTTGTTTGGCATGTTGTAAAAGCACCTCAGCGGCCTGCTCATCTCGAACGGAGATTCGAAACACAAAATTGGGTTCATAGCCATTATCAATAATGGGTGTGCCGGCTGCCCATGGCACTAAAAAAGGTAGTTTGTATTGATGAATTAAATCAAGTTCTTGAATAACAACTGGTGTATGTACCCCTCCTACAACGGCAATAACATCTGGGTCTTTGCCGAACTTTTTGATGTTATGTTTGCCTCTCGCAGGATTACCTCTATGATCTCGAACGACTAACTCGAGCGGGTGTCCCAACACTCCCCCCGAAGCATTAATTTGCTCAATTGCAATACTTGCCCCGCGTTTAATCGCCACTCCGCCTTCTGCTGCAACAGCGGACATATCAGCATCCAAGCCAATTTTTAGTGGCTTTTTAGAGGTTGTTTCAGTTGCATCAGCGGACCAACCAGATAAACCCAGACTAGCAATCAATAATATATAAAACAGGGACTTAAACATATGAGGCTCAGTTCGTTTTTAGCCAAGTATAAACAACAAAGCCAATACTTGGGAAGAATATTAGTGTCTCTTTATGATACACATTGATATTCATTCAATGAACGGCTTTTTACATATTATCGTATACAACTATATTCATAGTTAAATTGCACATGGGGAAGTCCGGTAAAATGAGTCAGAGTCCGTCTAGAAAAGTCCCAAGCGGCAAGTTTTCTCGTCTGATGAGTTTAGGCGGTTTAGCCACTAACGTCGCAAAGAACGTCCTTTCCGACCGACTTAAAGATGTCACTTCTGGTCAAAAGCGCAGTTACAACAGTTTGTTGATGCAGCCCAAAAATATTCAGGCTCTTGCCGACAAGCTCTCACATCTTCGTGGCGCAGCCATGAAACTTGGTCAAATGATATCCATGGACGCAGGCGAATTGCTGCCAAACGAATTGAGCATGTTGCTTCAAACGTTACAAAACAATGCGACGCCTATGCCCCACAAGCAGTTGGTGAATGTTCTAGAGAGTGAATTAGGTCAAGACTGGCTCGACCGATTTAGTCATTTTGATTTAAGGCCTTTTGCAGCAGCCTCAATTGGTCAGGTTCACAAAGCAACGCTAGTTGATGGGACGCCTCTAGCGGTAAAAATTCAATACCCTGGTGTTGCCAAGAGTATAGATAGTGATGTGGATAACGTATCGGCACTATTGTCGTATTCATCATTGTTGCCCAGCGATGTCGACCTCAAACCAATTCTTGATGAAGTCAAAGAACAGCTTAAATTAGAAGCCGACTATGAACAAGAAACCAAACATTTGCTCGACTTCAAGGTGGCATTACAGCACCGAAATGAATTTAAAGTTCCCAAGGTCTTTTCAGCTGTTTCAACCAAGCAGATCATCGCGATGGAGTTTGTTGATGGGATAACGATCAACGATACTCTGCGCCTATCACAACCATTAAGAAACAAAATCCTTGCTGACTTACTGGTACTGTTTTTTGAGGAGCTGTTTGAGTTTAGGCAGATGCAGTCAGACCCTAATTTTGCTAACTACTTATACAATCAACACAACGACCAAATCGTATTACTGGACTTTGGTGCTACAAGAACCATTCCCGCTTCCGTATCTAACGGCTATCAGGCGCTTCTGTCAGCAGCCACAAGTAGTCATAAAGACGATATATTCAAAGCCGCAAAAGACATTGGTTTTTTTGCTAATGCAGAGTCACCACAACAAATAGAGACGGTGTTAGAGATGTTTATGCTTGCAACCTCACCGCTTAGGCACGATGGGGCCTTTGATTTTGGCAAGAGTACTCTAGCGCAACAAATTCGAGATATGGGCTTGGAGCTCAGTCTCAAACAAGACTATTGGCACACGCCACCAGTCGATGCGATGTTTATCCATCGAAAACTCGCTGGCTTGTACCTCATGGCTTCTAAACTAGAGGTCCAAATTGACGTTAAAGCCTTATTTAGCCCTTACAATCTGTAATGAATAACGGCGAATAATTTAAATTGATGTAACCCAAAAAGAACGACTATGCCTAAAATAAAACATACTCTCGACCAGGCGTCGCTTTCTCGTGTCATCGAAATGGCGTGGGAGGACAGAACCCCATTTGAAGCTATCTATGATGAATATGGCTTAGATGAGACTCAAACCATTGCGCTAATGCGCCAGCAACTCAAACGCAAAACTTTTAATAACTGGCGTGCACGTGTGTCTGGCAGACAGACCAAACATGCAAAGCTCCGATGCCCCGATATCAACCGTGGTTACTGTCCAACACAATACAAAATCAAGTCAAAATGAGGTCACATCGTCTGTCTTCCTTTTTTAATGGTTGGTGATAAGCGATGTTGCCCTTTTTCAGGGTGACGAAATCCGCGAATTTAATTGCAAAGAATTAAGCACAAACGTATTCTTCTTTTACAACCATACAAAAGTCACAATAAAAATAATAAGTGCTCAAAACGCACACAATATTAGGCAATGCCACTCATGGAAAGATCAGAAAAAGCAAAAGTACTCATCGTTGATGACGACCCTATTCAACTCCATTTGATTGTAAACTTTTTAGCGAGTGAGGATTACGAGCTATACATTGCCAAAAATCGTCGTGATGTCTTTAACATACTTGAGCTAAAAGCCATTGATCTAATTTTGCTTGATATCAATTTACCCGACGGTAACGGTATCGATATTTGCCGTGAAATTCGTTCTATGCGTGAATTTAGTGATGAGCTAAGCATTGTCTTTATGACTGGCGAACACAGTAATGAAAAAGAAGCCGAAGGCCTTTCCGTAGGTGCAAATGATTACATATACAAGCCGGTTAACCACCAAGTATTAAAGGCACGTATCAAACTGCAGCTCAAACAACTTCGACAAACAAAGTTATTGTCGCATTATGCAAAAGTTGATGCACTTACAGAGCTGGGGAATCGCCGCGCGTTTGATGAACAAATAGTAATGGAAATAAAGCGCGGCCAACGAGAGGGACTGCCAGTATCTTTACTCACGTTAGATATCGATTTCTTTAAAGCGTATAACGACAATTATGGTCACCCACAAGGTGACAAGTGCTTAAGAGAAGTCGCTCAATGCATTAAAAATGAGTGTCGTCGCCCGGCTGACTTTGCCTTTCGAATTGGTGGTGAAGAATTTGCCGTTGTCCTATTTAATACGTCTGTTAGTGGTGCTTCTGTTTTTGCAGAAAAAATACGCCGCAGCCTTCAAGAGCGTGCGCTAAAACACGAATTCTCCCCTGTCAGTGAAAACGTCACCGTCAGTATTGGTATCAGTGATACTTTGCTAAGTCAGTACGACGTCACTGAGCTGATTTCAGACTCAGATACTATGTTATATCGAGCCAAAGAAGCGGGTCGTAACCAAGCCGTGTGTCGAGAGTGGTTGGCAGCAGGCTAAATTTTTCTGCACCATTTTCAAACAATCTACTATAGTGATTGCAACTAAAAATTCTGTTCCTAAATAGTAAAAGGGGTGTGAACCTCTTTTAACTTCCCGAGCAGAAATAACAAATTATTTTAATCACTATGACGATACATTTTCCTGAATCACTTAATGTGATGCGACCGGAGTTGGCCACCATCACTCAACAGGGTCAGCCAGATACCTTTTTGGTTGTGCTTGAAATGTTTATTCAACAATATGAGTCATTTGAGCATGACATCGAAAATGCCATTTTGACGAGTAATGGCCCAGAACTCCACATTCTCATCCACACCTTAAAAGGCACATCTGGTGCGTTGGGATTACAAAAACTACATGAAATCAGCACAGAGCTAGATTTACAGCTAACTCAACGAATTGATTTAGAGAATCTAAATGTGACCGACTTAGTTCGGTATACCAAGCTGAGTATTGCCGATAGCCGCGCCATTCTAGATTTTAATTCTGGCCCGCACCAAACTACATCACCCGAGCCAGACCACGATTTAGCGACGCTACTACAACAGCTCAAACACAAACTTAAACACCATGAGCATATCGCTCCGCCTTTTATGGCTATGTTAAAAGCGGTACTCGATGAACGTGATAATGAACGCTACGCTCAGGTTTTACATCTGGTCGATCAGTTCGATTATTCTGCAGCGTACGACTCATTAATAAAAATCGAACAAGACCACTAGCATTTATTTATTTGCTTAAGGTCGACATTGTGTTCATTGGCTTGTTCTATGATGTCGACCTCTTCTAAAAACAAGAAGTATTCGTCGCGACTGGTTGTTTTTACAAATAAATCCACTGGCAAGTATTCAAAACCTACAAGGTTTCCAAAGCATTTACCTTGCATCGCTAGTGCAAAGTGGCCATTTACCTCTGCATCCGCTGCTTTGTACTGTTTTACTAGTGCTTGAGCTTGTTGCATGATTCGAGCATCTTGATCGGTCAGCTTCAAGATAGTCACGGTTTCATTTTTACCTATATCTTCAAACAAAATAGGCGAAAAGCCCGCTTTTAAATCCGGCAAAACCTGTACTTTAAATTCATGATTACGACTCACCGAGGGCAGTGTTTCAGTGCCCGCTGACTCAAACCCAAACTTTACCGTGACTGCACCCTTCTCGATTTTAATTGCCTGATCGGTTCTTATTGCAAGCCTCAACCCGTGAGGCTCAATATCCATCGGCGAAAACTGGCTCATTTTTAACATGGTGCCAATTGGCATACTCATACAGCCGCTTAAAAGAACGAATAGTGACACACACAAAATACGCAACAAACTGATTTTCATCGTTAATCCTTTTTGGTTTTGTATTAACCTACCAAACGCTGTTTAATTAATCGACAGCCTTTTGCTTGAAACCTGATAAATAAAGGCCTTTTTCTTGGTCTGCACTTTGCTTTTGTGGCTAATTTTTGTTTAAATCGCCGCCTTTATTTGAACGGCTCTCAACTAAAGTAAATTCAACAAAATTACTTGTGACAATAAAACCGAGCGCACAGCTGAAAAACAGCCATAGTTCAACGTTCTGCACTATTCTTTGCATCATACTCGCAAAAAGAGGAATTCTTACACGTGATCACAACCGCTAATATAACCATGCAATTTGGCGCCAAGCCATTGTTCGAAAACATCTCTGTTAAGTTCGGTAACGGTAACCGATACGGCTTGATAGGTGCCAACGGATGCGGCAAGTCAACATTCATGAAAATATTGGGTGGTGAATTAACGCCAAGCAGCGGTAACGTGAGTTACGGTGAAGGTGAGCGCTTAGGTAAACTTCGTCAGGACCAGTTTGCGTTTGAAGAGTATACCGTCATCGATACGGTAATCATGGGTCACAGCGAACTTTGGGAAGTAAAACAAGAACGCGACCGTATTTACTCTCTGCCTGAAATGTCAGAAGAAGACGGCATGAAAGTCGCCGATTTAGAAACTCAATTTGCTGAAATGGGTGGATATGAAGCTGAGTCATCTGCCGGTGAATTACTGTTAGGTGTTGGCATTAGTACTGATCAGCATTTTGGTTTGATGAGCGAAGTAGCACCAGGTTTTAAGCTTCGAGTGTTGTTGGCACAAGCACTATTTTCAGATCCAGACTTCTTATTGCTCGACGAACCAACTAACAACTTGGACATCGATACGATTCGCTGGTTAGAAGAAACGTTAAACCAACGTAACTCAACCATGATCATCATTTCGCACGATCGTCACTTCCTAAACTCGGTTTGTACACACATGGCCGACTTAGACTACGGTGAATTACGCGTTTATCCAGGCAACTATGACGAATACATGTTAGCCGCAACGCAAGCACGTGCTCGTATGTTGGCCGACAATGCGAAAAAGAAAGCCCAAATTGATGAACTAAAACAGTTCGTTGCGCGCTTCTCTGCAAACGCATCAAAAGCACGTCAAGCGACGTCTCGTCAAAAGCAAATCGACAAGATCAAACTAGACGAAGTAAAAGCATCGAGCCGTGTGAACCCGTTCATTCGTTTTGAACAAGAGAAGAAGCTATACCGTACTGCACTTGAAATTGAAGGCTTAACCAAAGGCTTTGATGAAGGTCCGTTATTTAAAGACGTTAACCTTATGGTTGATGTAGGCGAGCGCATTGCGATCATCGGTGAAAACGGTGCGGGTAAAACAACCATGTTAAGAACGTTGGTTGGCGACTTAACACCGGATGCGGGTGAAGTTCGTTGGTCTGAAAATGTTAAGTTTGGTTATTACGCACAGGACCATCAGGCTGATTTTGAATCAGACATGAACCTATTTGATTGGATGAGTCAGTGGCGTCGTGAAGGCGATGATGAGCAGTCAATTCGCAGCTTCTTAGGTCGTATGTTGTTCTCGTCAGATGACATCAAAAAGTCAGTAAACGTACTGTCTGGTGGTGAACAGGGTCGTATGTTGTTCGGTAAAATCATGATGGCCACACCAAACGTATTGTTAATGGACGAACCAACTAACCATATGGACATGGAGTCGATTGAATCATTAAACATGGCGCTTGAACAATATGAAGGCACATTGATCTTTGTTTCACACGACCGTCAGTTTGTATCATCACTAGCAAACCGCATTATCGAAATCAAAGACGACGAAGTTGTCGATTTCCGCGGTACTTATGACGAATACCTTAAGAGTAAAGGTATCGAAGACTAATCGAGTCTGACTCTGCACCTGTACCTTCTGTTTCTGTGTACTTAGGTACTAGTCTGTTATATCAATCACCTTAGCCTTTGGGCTGAGGTGATTCCTTCTTCAAAAAAACAAACGCGTACACGTAACCATATAACCCACTAAATACGATGCTCGGTGTCACCGTCAGCCAAAGGTTGGGTGTCTTATTAATTACGTTCACTAAGATCACGAATATCGATTGAATCACCAACGGAATCAGCGGCGCGATTAACATTCCGGACAGGCGATTACGATCAAATTGTCGAATCGACAACTCTAGCCCCAATGTAAAAAATAAAGTCACCAAGCCACTATAGCTACCTTGCACAAATGCGGTTCTCAATGTCACGTCTATCGGAATCGTTGGCGCTAAGTTCGCCCAATAAGCCCAACCAAAATAAAATACAAACGCTATGACGCCCGAAATTAGCATTCGAAGCCGTGCACCCTTTTTATCATTTGATACCGATGTCTTTGATTTGTCAGTCATCATCGTTGATCTTGCTTACCTTGTCATTTAGCTGGTTGCTCGTTTGCTGTTGCTGTTGCTGTTGCTGTTGCTGTTGCTGTTGCTAAGCACTATCTACTCAGTGTCGGACGACTAACGCAACGCATTGGCTGTTCTAAATTTGCCTTCATAATCAAAGATCCGCTCTTGAACCTGCCAATACTTTTTAGACTTCTTTGCGATTACAAAGTCAGGAATTGGAAAGCCAGCTTGTTGTTTTAACACCTGAGACAACGACTTAAACTCAGTTGGCATTTGTGAATTCCGAAAACGTCTACCAAATAAATCATTAAAGGTTTTTTGGTGCTTTTCGGAACTCAAGTCGAAGAACTCTTTTAACTCAGCACCGTCTTCATCGTAATAAACGACTTTGAGACTACCATTGTGTTCCGAAAACGTCATACCGGAACATCGAATAACCATTCTGTCCGTTAATTTCAGGGCTTCTTTGAGTTTGTCATCTGGGTCAACCAGCAGATGTTCACACTGATGACACTGTCTCGCGGCTATGTCATTTTGGGCATTGCACTGCGGACACTCTTTAAACACAAACCGGTAATCACACTCAAAAATTTCATCCGTCTCGTTATTTTTTTGTGCTTGGTTTATTTGAGCTTGCTCGGTCTGACTCGCTTGTCCATCAGCTTCTGACTCGTCCGGCATGCTCAAAATACCTTGGCATTGGCGGCCATAGTGTTCCAGTACATTACCGTCTTTATCTGCGACACCCCAAAACGTATTAGCGAAGCCGCAAGCCGGACAAAACACTTGGACTAGTTCGCTTTTTGAATTGGGTTTAGGCTCACCTACTTCTGGATGAAATATGTTGACGCCATTGCCCGCGTAATCGATGACTAAGCAGTCTGTTTTACCTTCGGCGAGCCGCAACCCTCGGCCCACAATTTGTTGATACAAACTCACCGACTGGGTCGGCCTTAATATCGCAATAAAGTCGACGTGTGGCGCATCAAAGCCTGTCGTTAACACGGAAACATTGACCAAATAGCGGATTTTTTTCGCTTTAAAGTCTCGGATCAATTGCTCGCGCTCGTCGCTGCTCGTTTTGGCCGTAACCAAAGCAACCGATTTGGCGGGCAGAGTATGTTGAAGGTATCCGACAATCTCTTTTGCGTGTTTTACCGTAGCCGCAAAAATCATGATCCCTTTACGAACTTTGTTTGTGTATTCCGACGATTGACCATCAGCAATCCGTTGAATTTGTTCAATAATACCTTGCGTCACGCGCGGGTATTTACCGAGTAGTTCATTGACGTCATTTTCGTTGTACTCACCAAAGGCATTGGTTGGTAATTGTGAAAAATCAAACTGCTCAACGGCTGCATCAACCAAAGTTGGCGGCGTCAAAAAGCCATTTTTAATCATATAACTCAATGGCAGTTCGTAAATGCAATGCTTAAAAGGCTTTTCGGCTTTGCTGCGGACAAAACCATAATAGTGATACTGGTAAATCCAACCCATTCCGAGTCGAAAAGGCGTAGCGGTTAATCCCAATATTTTTAGTTGAGCATTGTGTTCTCGTAATAAAGAGACAATTTGACTGTATTGGTTGGTGTTTTTGGATTCCTGATTACCTGTGGATTCCTGAGCTTGTGTCGATTCTTGAGTAACTGAGGGTTCATGAGTGTCTGCGGATTCGACCGTACCTTTGGACGCTTGAGTAGCTTCCTGATTACTTGCCTCAAAGAAGTTCACTCGATGACATTCATCAATAATAACTAACGAATATTCAGCGGCAAATTTTTCAAGATTTCGCGCCACCGACTGCACACTGGCAAACGTTACTTGATGTTCTGTTTCTTTGCGGTTGAGACCTGCCGCAAAAATACCACTTTTTATCTGTGCTTGTTCGGCGTAGTCATTGAATTTTTGATGGTTTTGTTCGACTAACTCTTTGACGTGGGTCAAAACCAATATCTTGCGTTTAGCTAACCTTGCTAATTCGGCGATAACTAGACTTTTTCCGGCCCCAGTCGGTAGCACAATCACCGCAGGATCACTGCTTTTGCGAAAGTGCTTTAGCGTCGCATCAACCGCCTCTTGCTGATATGGCCGAAGTGTATACATAAGTAGAAAAATCTATGGGTAAGTGGTCTTGATGCGCAATATTAACGTATTCAACGGACACCGCAATCGACAACCTAATATCTAAACCTAGAAGGCAATAAATAAATGTTTTTGTTCAACATATTTTCTTACAATTAGGTTAAGCTTAAGTGTATATAAATTGATGTATTATTATCAATAATCGAACTACATATTTAGTCGCTTCTACAACAAATGGAATCTGTCATGAGCTCAAAAAGGTCTAAAATCCTAATCCCTCTCGCTGTTATCGTTATTGGTGCCGCTTTAATCGGGGGAATCGTTGCCTCCAAACCACCCGAAACGAAAAAGAAAGACATCGATACTCGTCCAGTCGTCAAAGTAGAAAATATTGCTCCGGAATCTCATCAGGTAAGAATAAAAGGCTACGGCGAAGTCCAACCTATCGAAAAAACCATGATCTCGGCGCAAGTATCCGGAGAAGTGATCAAGTGGCATCCAAACTTTACTGAAGGTGGTTTGGTCCAGCGTGGTGAAGTGTTATTTGAAATTGAACCTGACAACTATGAAGTCGCGTTATTACAAGCAGAGTCTCAACTCAAAGCAGCAAAAGCCGCTTTGATTGAAGAGCAAGGTCGTGCCGAAGTCGCCAAGCGCGAAGCCAAAACAATGCCAAACGAGCGCGTGTCAGACTTATACCTTCGCAAGCCACAAGTTATGAGTGCCGAAGCAAGCGTCAAACTTGCCGAAGCCAACGTACGTTTAGCCAAACGTGACTTGGCGAACTGTAAAGTCATCGCGCCATTTGATGCATTAGTAGTACGACGTGATTTAGGTACAGGCCAGTTTGTTAATCGCGGCACAACAGTAGGCGAGCTGTACAATGTTGAACGCGCAGAAGTTGTGTTCCCAATTGCTGGTTTTGATCGTAGTTTCTTACCAAATAATTTGATGGGAATGGAAGCTGAGATTTCGACTCAAGACCGTTTCTCGGTTAGTCGCTCAGGTCGTATCGTCCGCGATACGGGCATAATCGATCAACAAACTCGAATGGGTCACGTTGTTGTTGAGCTTGACGACCCGTATGGTCTAAAACAATCAATGCCACGTATTCTTTTTGGTTCTTATGTAGAAGTCTCTTTTGACGGCCAAAAACTAGATAGCATCGTTAAACTGTCGCAAGACTTAGTCACTAACAATCGAGTTTGGGTATTGGCCGAAGGCAACACGATTAGCCAGCGCCAAGTAGATGTCGTAAAAGAGGAAGGTAAACAGTTTTTAATTGGTGGCGGCTTAAAGCCTGAAGATAAGGTGGTACTTACCATTCCTGAGTATGCTCAAGAAGGCATGGAAGTAAAACTTGAAGGCGAAGTTGATAAAGAAAACGATGCCGAAGCCCCATCAGCAGAAGAAATTAACGTAGCGCCGGCTAATTAAGGAATTGACCATGTCAGATATTAATACGCCTAATCCAGCAGAGCCAGCGCCACAGAAGCCCACTGGGATCATCGCGTTTTTTGCCAATAACTCGGTCGCCGCCAACTTAATGATGATCTTTATCATTATCATGGGTTTGATCAGTTATTTCTCTATCCAGCGTCAAATGTTTCCAAACTTTGATCTTAACTACATTGAAGTAAGCGCAGCGTATCGCGGTGCTTCACCTCAAGAGATTGAAGAAAGCATTCTGATCAAAATGGAAGAAGCGCTGAAAGATGTAACTGAAATTGACGAGATGTACTCACGAGCATTTCGTAACTCAGGACAATTGACTCTAGAAGTTGATCCAGACAAAGACTTACCTGAAGTCCTCGACAAGGTCAAAGCGCGAATAGACTCCATCGCTACATTCCCCGCAGCTATGGAACCCGTCAATATCCGTCAAATCGAAATTCAACAAGACGTGATTGGTATGTCACTCGTTGGTGACTTCCCACTTGAGGAACTCAAGCCCGTCGCTAAAAAGGTTGAAGATGAACTACTTCTTCTGAACAACGTCTCTTTAGTTGAAGTAAACGTGCCGCTTGATGAGATCTCTGTTGAGATCAGACCGGAAGCCTTGCGTAAGTACAATCTAACACTTTCAGATATTTCAAACGCTATCCGTCGTTATTCTGCCAACTATTCAGCCGGTCAATTGCGCACTGATGCGGGCTTGATTGCGGTTCGTATCGAAAATCAGTTTTACAATGGCGAAGAGTTCAAAAACATTCCAGTCAAAATTGGTAACAACGGTGCCCGTGTATTACTTGGCGATGTGGCCAATATAGATGATGGTTTCACAGAAGGCACTCGTTACAACAAATTCTCTGGTCAAAACTCTGTTTATATCAACGTCAAAGCGACCAAAGATCAGAATATGGTGGCGGTATCTAAATCAGTTAAAGACTATCTAGAAATTCGTAACAAAACCTTACCTAAAGGCATGCAATTAAAGCCTTTAGTTGATATGACCTACTACCTAAACGCACGTTTGGACATGATGCTAAGCAACCTGTTCCAAGGTTCAATCTTAGTCGCGCTAATGTTAACAATCTTCCTGCGCTTTAGATTGGCGTTTTGGGTAATGATAGGCTTACCTGTGTGTTTCTTAGGTGCGGTAATGTTGATGCCGACGCTTGGGATCACCGTTAATATTATGTCGTTATTCGCGTTCATTATGGTCTTGGGTATCGTCGTTGATGACGCCATTGTCATAGGAGAAAGCGTATACTCCGAGGTCGAACGAACCGGCGGCGGCGTAGACAACGTCGTCAGAGGTGCTCAGCGCGTTGCAACACCGGCAACATTCGGGGTACTAACCACTATCGCGGTATTTGCACCATTTATGGCAGCAAGTGGTCCACAGGGAACTTTCTTCACCAATATTTCAGGTGTCGTGATCTTGTGTCTTATCTTCAGCTTAATTGAATCTAAGCTAATCCTGCCAGCTCACTTGGCTCACACTAAATTCACGCCGGTCAAACCAAATAGTTGGCGCGCCAAGTTTAATGCTGGCTTTAGTAACTTCATCAACGTTAAATACAAAAACGCATTACAGTCTTGTATCAACTATCGTTGGACGGTGATGTTGGCGTTTACGTTTATTTTGTTTGCTAGTGTTGCCATGATGGCCGTTAACCACGTTCGTTTCATTCCACAACCGAAAGTACCAGACGATTACCCATCTATTCGCATTGAAATGAATGAAACGGTTACGGATGAACAAACTATCGAAGCGATTCAAGCAATCGAAGCTATGGTCATGAGAGTAGAGCGAGAGATTATTGCTGAAACGGGTGGCCCGTTAATGAAGGACATTTTGGCATTTAATTCTGGCCGTAACCAAGGGCAAGTTATTGTGCCGTTGGTAGAAGAAGAGAACCGCCCATTTGATTCATTCGAGCTTGCTCGTCGCTGGCGTGCAAACATGCCAGATATTCCTGGTATGAAGTCGATTACCGTTAAAGACAGTGTCATTGGCGGCGGCGGTGGTCAAGGGGACTTCGGTTACTTGATATATGGCCCAGACCTAGAAGTGCTTAACTTAGCTGGTCGTGAGTTCATCAAAATGCTTTCTCAAGAAAAGGGCATCTTTGATATTAGCTCGACACTTGACCCAAGCAGTAAAGAAATTCAAATGGAGCTTAAACCTGTCGCTTATGATTTAGGCTTGTCATTACAAAGTATTGCCAGTCAAGTGGGGACAAGTTTTTACGGTGGTGAAGCCCAGCGTGTGCTGAGAAACGGTGAAGAAGTTCGTGTTATGGTTCGTTATCCAGAACTAACTCGAGAACAATTCAGCGAACTTAAATACGCAACCATCACAACGCCAAGCGGTAATGAAGTGATGCTAGGTGATGTGGTTAACCTAACTGAAAAACCAGGTATCAGCTACATTCGCCGTGAAAATGGATTTAGAAGTGTTTATGTCTTTGGTTCAATTGATCAATCACTCATCGAACCAAACGAAGCGGTTAAAAACATCAGAGAAAACCTATTGCCTGAGCTGAAAAAGCGTCACCCTTCAATTAAAACAGAATTGGGCGGGGCAATAGAAGAAGAGCAAGATCAGCAAAATGAACAGCTTATGTTCTTCTTTGCAGGTATGTTAATGGTCTTTATCTTGTTAGCCGTACCTCTTAAGAGTTATAGCCAGCCGTTGATCATTATGTCCGTTATTCCATTTGGTTTTGTTGGTGCCGTCTTTGGCCACTACATCATTGGCATTGATATGAGTATGATGTCGACCTTTGGCTTGGTTGCTGCAGCAGGTGTTGTTATCAATGACAGTTTGGTTATGACAGACTATGTGAACCAACTTCGCAAACAAGGCTTTTCAACAATAGAAGCCGTTGTTGAGGCTGGTTGTAAACGCTTTAGAGCGATTACACTGACTTCAATCACGACGTTTGTAGGTGTCCTACCAATCATGTTTGAAACCAGCCTTCAAGCACGATTCGTTATTCCGATGGCCGTAGCGCTTGGTTTTGCCGTTTTGTTTGCGACCGTCGTTACCCTGATTCTTGTGCCTTGTTTGTACATGACATTGGAAGACACTAAAAAGCGTTTTGGTAAAATTAAAAATGGTATTTCAGGGTTGTTTTCTAGCTCAAAGAAAACGGACCGATACGTTTAATTAACAAAGTCTTTAGCGAGCACACAGCGACAAAATGCTGAGACATAGCTAAGACGACAAAACTTATTAAACCCACTTCTTGTAAGTGGGTTTTTTATTCTTTATTTCCTGTGCATAATGACGCCTCTTTAAACTTCGAAGGACAAAAACTTGGTCGACTTTACCTTACTTGCGGTGTTTATCCCGACGTTTTTCATTGTTAGTGTGACACCTGGAATGTGCATGACCCTTGCTATGACATTGGGCATGACCATTGGGGTACGAAGAACACTTTATATGATGTGGGGTGAAGTCATTGGAGTGGCAATCGTCGCCATTGCTGCTGTTATTGGCGTGTCGGCTATTATGCTCCAATACCCGTCTTTGTTTGTCATATTAAAACTCGCTGGTGCCGCATATTTGGCGTGGATTGCTATTCAAATGTGGATGAGCAAAGGTAAACTAGCAATAACTGAGGAAGCGACACCTTCAGTGCATTCGAAATGGGGCTTATTTAATCAAGGCCTAATAACAGCGCTAGCCAATCCTAAAGGGTGGGCATTTCAAATTTCGCTTTTACCGCCTTTTATCAACCCGGATTATTCGTTACCAGTGCAGTTGACCGTCCTTGTGTTGATCATCATGTGCTCTGAATTTGTTTGTATGATGTTATATGCAACGGGTGGAAAAACCATCGGTAAAGCGCTCACTCAAACTAACAATGTGAAGCGCCTAAATAAGATTTCAGGCTCGCTGATGATGATGGTTGCTGTATGGCTAGCGGTTGGTGGTTAAAATACCTAACCTAAGATGTCCCACTAGAGACTTTCGGCCCACAAGTCGGTGCTTAGCCCAAAGCTGACTGCTGTGGGCATTACTTGGCTTGTTCCTTACAGTTTTTAGTAACAGATTAGCTGAGACTAAAATGAAACTTAGCTATGTTTGAGCAAAAACTCCTTCACTTTTGGAAAGTGGTCGTTAACGGCCTCTTTTGCCGTCAAAATATCTATGTGGTCGTAGTCTTTTAAGTTGCCACTTTTTTTCGATAATAGAGAAAACGAAGCGTTTTGGTTTTGACACTCTTGCATAAACAATTGAACATCTTTCGCGTGACCTAGTGAGTAATCACTTACACCCGTAATATGCCAAGTTGGTGGCCACTTCGCTTTGGATGCCGTAGCTAAATAATCAAACCCATCAATTGGATCTATCCATTGGCTTTTCTTAACCCATTGAATGCTTTCGACAATGGCTCTACGAGGTTCGCTATCAGCGCCCACGCCTAACTTTTTGGCATCTAAATAACCCGATGATTTGGTCATCAACGGTGCTGCAAACTTCCAAAATAAGTCTACTTTTAGCAATCGCTCCAAATTCCAAACCGTTACCTGACGTTTTGTACCAAACTTAACCATAGACAACACTTTGTCCTGAAGCTCAGGAAAACGGATAAAGCTACTTCCAAACATCACGCCACCCCAAGAGTGACAGACCACATGCATGGCCTTTTGAGTTCGTTGATAGACTTCTTTGATCAAGAGCGGAATATCTTCTGTAATTACGTCGTAATAACCGTGGTCATTGCGCTCTTTAACACTTGGTGTGCTGAGGCCTCGACCGCGATAATCCGCAACATATACATCAAAACCTTGTTGTGCCAAATAACCTGCTAATCCCTTGCCTGATTCGGTATAAAAAATTCGGCCATTTTCTATCGTGCCATGCAGCATTAAAATGGGCGTAGTCGCGCCTTCTGATGTCAAATGACGTACGTGCAACTGGTGCTCACCACAAGGCACAAAAAATGAGGATTGTTTTATAGTTATTGCTTTTGACACGCTATCTCCGTATTGGCTTGGGAACTGGTCCGATGACAACTAAGCTTAATTCTTTGCCTTTAAAATTCAAGTTAATTGTTCGTTTACTTTTTTCTATCCGTAAGCAACACTAATCAAAAGCAAAGGAAAGAGACCACAATGAGTTTGAATGACGCATCAAATGACCCAGCCGCATTAACCCATCAGCCAATGTTGACCAAAGCACTTCAACAGCTTGATACCGTCGTTCTTGGTAAGTCACCCCAACTCAAACTCGCCGTTACCTGCTTACTCGCCAACGGCCATTTGCTCATAGAAGATTTGCCTGGAATGGGCAAAACAACCCTGTCTCATGCCTTAGCTGATGTATTCGGCTTGGATTATCAGCGCAGTCAGTTTACCTCAGATATGCTCCCTGCCGATGTATTAGGTGTTTCGATTTTTGACCAAACAAAACAGGAGTTTAGGTTTCACAAAGGGCCTATTTTTTCTGAGGTGCTGCTGGCAGACGAAATCAACCGTGCAAACCCCAAAACTCAAAGTGCGCTTTTAGAAGCGATGGAAGAGAAGCAAGTTAGTATTGATGGCACCACGTACGAACTGCCAACACCGCAATTTGTTATCGCCACCCAAAACCCGGTTCATCAGAGTGGAACATATCCGCTACCTGAATCGCAACTTGATCGGTTTTTAATGCGTTTACAACTTGGTTATCCACCAGCCGATGCCGAATTTCAATTGTTATTAGACACAGGTTCAAAGCAAGCCTCTCGTCGTGCAACTCGAGTCATGACGCCAGAGCAATTATTAGCCGCACAACATGAAGTTCGCCAAATTCATAAGTCAGATGTCATTATCAAATATGTCATGCGATTACTTAATTTCACCCGTATTGATGGTAAGTTTCCAAATCCGCTATCGCCCAGAGCCGGGATTGCACTTATTAAGGCCGCGCAAGCCTACGCTTATTTATCCGCCAAATCTTATATTGATGCCGATGATATTCGCGCCGTCTTTCCTGCCGTTGCAGAACATAGACTGAGAGCCGATCACAATGCCGGTCTTAGCACAAGTTATAGCAAGTTAGTCCTGGACAACGTCAATGTATTGGAGTCCTGAACTTGGTTCAGCCAATAAGGTTGCGTAACGTGAACAGGTGACTCTGATGCTATCAAATGGATTAAGAAATCGAGCAAAGCACTGGATAATAAAACGTTTTCCAACAGCGAAGCGTTTTCACGTACGCCATCAAAGTTTATTTATAATGCCAACCAAATTTGGCGCGCTTTACCTTTTGGCCACACTGATCATCTTTATTCTGGGGACTAACTACCAGAACAACCCTATTCTGCTACTGAGCTATTTTTTGTTTTTCATGTTCATGTGGTCGTTACACGCCTGTTTTATTAATCTAAACAATACTCAATTTGAAATCAGTTCTGTTACTAATGGCTTTGCTGGTGAATATATTCATCTCAATGCCTCGTTTTCCAAAGATCAGCAGACGTTGTGGCCTCATCAGCTCACATTTTGGCATGAGTCAACTCAGCTTCATTGCGAGATATTGGAAGCAGAGTCATCGAGAACGGAAGGTACGTCCTTTCAGGTAACATTGCCTGCTGTGCGTCGTGGCTACCACGACTTACCTATGTTAAAAGTCAAAACCGAATACCCATTTGGCTTAATTAAGGCTTGGTCGTTTTTACATTTTGATGAGTCTTATTGGGTGTATCCCAAACCCAAACCAACTGCGTGGCAATTTAGCGACATCACGATTCAAGCAAACGACATTGATGTTAACGATTTAGACTTATTAGACGGCGACGAGCAATTAGCCAAAAACAACGAAGGTGAAGAACGCCAATTTGATGGCCTCAAATCCTACTCTCCAGGTGCACCTATGTCACAAGTCGCGTGGAAGCAATTTGCTAAACAGGTAGGAGATGATTTACTTCTTAAAGACTTTGTTGAAGAACACAAACGTCCTATCGCACTTACGCTTCAATCTATTCAAACGGATGGCCTGGAAAAGAAATTAAGTGGTTTAACTCACGCGATTTTGCAACTTAAAAATGACCAACACCCTTTTGTCTTGACCTTAAGTGGCTATAAACAACCTGTAACAACAAATGTTTTTAATGGCAGTGCCAGTTCTCCCTCTCAACAAGACGCTCAAATAGAGTCGTGTCTTCAACAGTTAGCTACTTTTGCGCAATCGCGCCCCTCTAAAAGTAAGCACGCGGAGCGAAGTCATGACAACTAAACCTAAACAAAAGCATGGACAAGAGCCAACAATGAGCCGAGCTACAAGCGACTTAGCTACGACAGCATATTCGAATCCATCTAATTCGATGGCATCGCCTAATCTTAGCCAGGTTCGTCTGAGTGCTGCCGCATTTGGTTTGCTGTTGTTATGTTCGATTGTATTGTTATTTGAAGCCCTCACCGCTTTTGTGATCACTTTGAGTAGCTTACTGTTGGTTGCACAGTCTTTTATGCTTTATAAAACCTCTTGGCTTATGCACTCAGTCAAACACGTGAATTGGGTCAAAAACCTAGGCGCATTAGCTTTCAGCGTGCTTATTATGATGAATGCTAAACAATTGGGTCTACTTAATGCCATGGTGAACCTTTTGTTTTCTGGTGCGTTATTGTGGTTGGTCACGGCTGATCTCAATTCACCTAAGTGGGCAAGACAAGTTTTTGCGGTACAGGCTATCTTGGTGTCTGTGTCTTTTATTTACCAGCAAGATTTGCACTGGACCTTGATGGCCTTGCTCATTGTTTTAGGGTTATTTGTTGCTCTTTATTGGTGTCAGAGCGCTTACTTTTCGAATCAAGCTATATCGTCGTCAAAAGCGACGTCACCGCCACCCAAATTTGCGCCAATGGTACTCACTTGCTTAATTTTGTCTGCCTTGGCGTTTGTTGTGCTGCCCGGCTTAAAGCCATTTTGGAAACTCCCTGATCAAAAACAAAACACCACAGGGTTAGATGATAAAATGACACCTGGCGATGTGGCCGATTTAGCGCAATCGAATCGATTGGCGTTTAGGGTCGAATTGTCAGGAAATCAAAGACTAGGTCAATGGTTGATAACAGATCACGCGTCTCGGTATTGGCGAGTATTAACCCTTGAGGATTTTGACGGAAAAACCTGGCAACAACATCCTTTAAGAAAACCTAATCCAAGATCTCGTCGTTTTTCCTCATCAGAGTCGCACCTAGTGCCACAAGAGCGAGTTCGTGAGCTTAGTTCATTAGCAGAAAGTAACCCTCAAAACACCGTTTTCATGAACATAATTGCAGAGCCAACCCACCAGCCATGGCTATTATCCTTTGGTACTGCTTTAGCGAAAACGCCGCGTATTGATCTGACTCTAGATTCATTGTTACAAGCCAATCAAAAGGTGACAAAACGAATAAAATACGAGGCTCTGATGGTGAGCCCCAACAACATCCTCGAACCGAGCTCTCGAGCAATCAGCCTAAATCGCAAACTTCCCGCTGCCGGTTTAAACCAAACAAAAGCCCTCGCTCAGCGTTTATTAAAAGAAGCCACGTCGTCTGAACCGTCAACTTTGTCCGCCAATAGCTCTGAAATGGTAAAACACAGCAACAGCACAAATAATGAGGATTTAGTCACGCTTAGTGATGGAACGATCGCTCGATTTAACGCTTTGTTTTTTCAATACCTACGCAATGAAAACTTTGAGTACACTTTACAGCCACCAACATTAAGTGGCGATCACCTCGATGACTTCTTATTTAACACCAAACAAGGTTTTTGTGCTCACTATGCCAGTGCCCATGCGGTATTATTGCGCTCAATCGGTGTTCCGGCTCGTATCGTCACTGGCTATCACGGCGGTGAACTCAACCCAAACGGCAACTACCTGAACATTTATGACAGTAGTGCTCATGCGTGGGTGGAATACCTAGACAGTACCAATCGTTGGCGCCGAATTGATCCGACTTCAGCGGTCTCACCAAGTCGCATATCTGATGGTTTAGAAGCCTCTATTCCCGATGAGGCTGCGATTGGCAACAATGCCATTAACTTCGTAAAACAAACACCGTGGCTCAATGAATTGCGACAACAGCTTCAATCTCTCGATTATTATTGGACTGTGTGGGTTCTGGACTTTGACAACGACAAACGCCAAAACACGCTGAGTCAATTCATAACATTAGCCTCACTGTGGTATTTAGGGTTGGGTTTATTGGTTTTGATAAGCCTATTAATTGCCGTTTATTGGCTTAAAGCCAAGCTACAACGCCCAGCAATGTCATTAGAGGTGTTTGTTCTCGTTCAACTTTATAAAAAAGCCAAAGCACTTAACCCTCAAGGTTATCAACAGTGGCTTTCGAAACCACAAAGCTCAACGTTACAGTCTCCGTCTCCAAAGCTTCAACACACAACTCACCCATCAACAGGCATCTTGGACAATATTGATTTATCTCTGTCATTGTCAGAACATCAAGCGCTATTGATTTCTTTAATGCCAAGCCACGAAGCAACGATCACTTCAGTGATTGGTGCGCTTAACAAACACCTTTACGCCCCTACATCTGCCACAACATCAACCAAACAAGCCGCACTGGTTAAAAAACAAAAAAGACAATTCCGTCATCTAATTGAAACAATCAATTAACTTTTTATCCAACTACATGAGGTAGCGCCACCTCAACCTAAGAGCCGCAAGGCATTGGCGCCTGTAACACGATTGTCATAATCATTTACTGCACACCCCAAACACATCATTTTTCCCCGTAACCCACTGTTCACATTCACTTTCATTGTCACCCAAGCGTCATCTACAGGTTATAAAACTGTCATTTTTGTGCCGTAGATTGACCCGCAGATTTGTTCAATCTAACGACTTCTTTAAGACAAGTTTCGACATCGGAGACCAAAATGGAACTTAAAAACATCTTTCGCATTTCTTTAGTAGCAGCGGCTGTTTCTTTAACGGCTTGTGGTGGTGACATCAATATCACTCCTACTGTAAACGACAACAGCACATCGACAGTTGACAACAGTGTGGGTGACAATTCACCGACTTATAACGGTGGCGCAAACCCAGCTGATAACAACCCGTGTGCTTCTTATGGCGATAAACAAGGAACGTACGACGGCACAGACTGTATGTATGACTCGGTTTTTGCGAGTAAAAATATCGAAATCACTGAAAACATCACATTTAATGACTTAGAAAACGACGGTGTTCACGTTTTTGATGCCGCTTTACAAATTGGTCAAGATTGTAAAACGACGACAGGCTGTACGGTTGATTCAAATGGTCCAGTAATGACGGTTCAAGCCGGTGCAACGTTAGCATTCAAATCAGGCGAAGCAATTTTACGTATTGCTCGTGGCGCTAAAATCAACGCAATTGGTACTTTCGAAAAACCAATCACATTTACTTCAGCAAAAGCGTTTGACCGCTTAAACGTGGAAGGTACTTTACCGCTTTACGCTGACTGGGGTGGCATCATCATCAATGGTTTTGGTGTAACGGACCAATGTACGCCAACAGAGCGCACAGACGGCACGTGTAACGCAGAATCTGAAGGTATCCTGTCTCACTTCGGCGGCGACAACAATGCTGACTCAAGCGGTACACTTCGTTATGCAAAAATTTACTATGCCGGTTCGGGTCCACGAGTGGGTGGTGAAGGTGATGACCTTAACTCACTGACACTAAATGCTGTGGGTTCAAACTCAGAATTTTCTTACATTCACATTCACCAAGGCTTTGACGATGGCGTTGAAATCTTCGGTGGTGCAGCAGACCTTTACAACATTGTTGTAACTGATACTCAAGATGACTCGTTTGACTTAGATGCAGGCTGGCAAGGTAACGCGTCTCACTTATTCGTAATGCACGGCTCTGTAACCTTAGATGACGGTTCAGTGGTTTACATGGGTAACAACGGTTTTGAAACAGACGGCCTAAAAGGCGACGCTGCAGATGACCCACGTGCTGACGTTCCAAAAATCTCTAACGTGACCATTATCACACAAGACCAAAACTCTGTGCGCGATGACGACCCTTCACAAGCATTCAAATTTGATGACCGCATTAACACGGCTTACCACAACGTATTAATGGTTAAAGAGCAAACAGCAAATGGCACCGAATGTATCGAATTCAAAACAGATGGTGAAAAAGAGGCAGACATGATTTCTTTTGCAGGCTCTACGATGGCTTGTATTGCTGAATTCAAGGGTGATGCAACGTTCTCTGCAGATGCACCAGCGGCATTAGTTGGTACAGCAAAAACAGACTGGTTTGATAACAGCGGTGCAAACGTGCGCCTAGGTACAGCATCAGACGTACTAGCAGCAAACGGCTTTGCAACTAATACATCTTCAACCAACCTAGCGGCACCATCTGCTGATGCAACAGACTCTTACATTGGTGCGGTTTCAGACCAAGACACAGCGTCTAACTGGTACAAGTGGGTAGAAATGGCAGTAACAGCAGCAAAAGCTGACTAGTTATTGTTTTAACCTCAGTGAGCGCGCGCCTAAAAAGCCATCATCGCGCTCACTTCTTTGACCCTCTTTTACTTATTAGGATTCAAAAATGAGAAATCAACGAAAGCTCAACACTATCAGCATTGCGGTGTCGATAGGGTTGTTAGCACAGGCCAATCAAGTGATGGCTGCGGATGATGAAATCGAAGAGGTGGTTGCTGTCGGTACGCGCCTACAAGGCAGCGCAGCAGCCGTCATTGAAGAACGTCGTAGCCAAGCGTTTGTTGCTGATATTTTAGGTGCTGAGCAGCTATCTAGAACTGGTGACAGTGACGCTGCCTCAGCATTGCGCCGTGTAACAGGCCTTACCTTGGTCGATGGTAAGTTTATTTATGTTCGCGGTTTGGGTGAGCGCTACTCTTCTGCCAGGCTTAATGGTGCTAGCATTCCAAGCCCAGACTTAACCAGAAATGTCGTACCGCTTGATATATTCCCATCGAGCATTATCGAAAGCTTGTCGGTACAAAAAGCCTATTCTCCTTCTATGCCAGCCGCATTTGGTGGCGGTGCTATCGATATTCGAACTAAATCAGTACCTTCGGAGTTCACGGCAGGAATAGAAGTAGGTATTGGCTATGACACATCAGCGTCTGAAGGCTATACCTACTCTCGCAATGATTCAGGCATTAATTCACAGCTTTTAGAGGCGAATGTCTTCTATCGCGGTGACTTTAGTCCAGCTTCAATTGCTGAGCGAAATGGTTTTGTTAGCGACGAAAACGGCTCTGCCGGCGCCAAAGCTATTTTGGTTAACAAGGAATTATTAAAAGCCCTACCTAGAAATTTTGACGTGGAAGATTCGTCTTTAGATCCTTCCTACAATCTCAAAGGCCATATTGGTCACAGTATGGAAGTGTATGGCGGTGACTTGGGCTTCTTAGCTTCCGTTGCCTATGACACAAGCTGGGATGCGTCAGAGAAAATGACTGGCGTGATTTCGTCGGAAGTCCCTGAAAATTGTACAACGTCATTAGACTCAGCGGCCGATATTAGCAGCTCTTGTTATGAAACCAAAAAAGACGCTTTTGTAACCACTGAAAACGAACGCTTAAATGCCGTTTTCAATATTGGTTATAACAAAGACAACCACAAAGTCACTTGGTCCAATATCTTATTAAAAGATAACGAAGACGAGTCTGAGATTGCGATTCAACAGTCACCCGCTGGTAGCTCGACTTTCACAATTGCAGGGGATGACCAAGCCAACCGAAACCACTTGTTCAATTACGAAGAACGTGAACTTCAAGTCTCACAATTCTTGGGACAACACACCTTTTTAGAGCTAAAAGGGTTGGGTTTTGACTGGCAATACACGGAATCAGAAGCGACTACTGATATTCCACTTAACGTGGATTTTGAATTTCGTGACAAATACGACAATGGTGAATACGCATCATCAGAGATCACCGGTGATGATAACCGTGTAATGTATTCTTTCACTGAAATGGAAGACAACGTTAAGTCTTACGGTGGTAACTTTACGCTGCCAGTATTCACTTCTCAGTTTGAAATCGAGTTTACTGCAGGTTACGACTTCAGTGACCGTGCGCGTGTTTATCAAACAAGCTCATTTGCGGTTAACTCGGGTGCGTCAGGTGTTGTCATCGATAACAATGGTAAGCCGATCAACAATTCGGACTACCTAACTGACGGCTTCATTGATGACAACAATGTCACTGTGAGCTTTAATGAACCGACCGCACCGGATGCTGATGACTATTATGCTGCACAAAAAGTTGATGCCGCGTACGGTGCGTTCGATGTTATTTTTGATGCCTCGTGGCGTGTAAGCGGTGGTATTCGTTACGAAGAGTTCAAACAAGTATCGATTGGTTCTTCTAGCCTTATTTTTACGCCAGAAGATCTCGCGATTTACTACTCTGAAGATCGAATCCAAGACGGTTCAATTCAAGAAGACGACACGTACAGTGCCCTGTCATTGACTTACATGAGCGGTGAAAACTACCAAATTCGTTTGGGTTACGGTGAAACCGTGGTACGCCCAGACTTACGAGAAGTATCACCGGTTGCCTACTTCGATCCACTTACTGATATTCGCACTATCGGTGTTGTGGGCCTTAAAAGTAGCCCAATCAAAAACGTCGACGTCCGTTACGAGTATTACGGCGCGGCAGGAAACAACTTCTCTGTTGCCGCATTCTACAAAGACATTGAAGCACCAATCGAGACGATTTTACGCGTCGGTGATTCGGATTATTCAGCGTCATTTGTTAACGGTGAAACAGCCGAAGTCATGGGTGTTGAAGCAGAATGGTTATACGACCTAACGTTTTTAAATGACGGTCTATTTACGTCAGGTAACGTCACCTTGTCAGACTCTGAAGCGGTCATTGACCCAGGCTTGTCTGCCAACTTGACCAATCCAACGAAGCGCATGACAGGTCATTCTGAGTATGTCGTCAACTTACAACTAAACTATGACTCAGCCGATGGTAATCACTCGAGCTCATTAGTTTATAACGTATTTGGTGAGCGTATTCTTGCCGCTGGTGTCGGTGGCCGTGAAGATGCGTACGAGCAACCGTTCCACTCTCTTGATTTAGTCTACACCTACTACCCTGACTTTAACTCTAAGATAAAGTTCAAGGTAAAAAATGTCCTAAACGAAGATCAAGAAGTGACCCAATCAGACGTGGTAGTTAGAGCGCGTGAAAAGGGTATGGCCTTTAGCGTAAGCTACACCTATGAGTTCGATTAATCGAACTTAAACAATGACGAGTGCACCTTTTAACTGAGAAACGTGCACTCTCTTTATTAAGCCACTTATGTGAATTGTTACCAAAAGCGATAAAAAACGGGATGTAGCCTAGTGTTGCGTTTCTAGCGGTAACAATACACAACTAAGTGGCTTTTTTATTTAACTTGTAAAAATGTCACAAAAATTACAGATGTCATATTTTCTTCACGCAGTTGTAACCTTGTAAGCCTATAACTAATAACTAATCAAAGAAAATGCCTTATCGACATGAGCGGGACGGAAACCTATGCATAGCACTTTGCCAAACAGTTCGTTAACCAACACCACTTCATCTAGAAAAGATATGGTGACGACATTATCATCAGCCAAAGACATCGCTTTTGGTTCTGAAGACCTAGTTTCTGCGCACGCAAGTCAGCCCAACGTCGACACGTCATCAGACTACATCAATTCTGATACGCTCAAGCAGACGCTTGCGCATTTGGTACAGTTAGTACATCGACCGTCCGTCACACCAAACGATGCCGGTTGTCAGCAGTACTTGAGTCGTGTTCTTAGTCAACTTGGTTTTGATATCGATTGTTTTGAAGTGGAAGGCGTCTCTAACCTCATCGCCAAAATTGGTAATGGCGATACTCGAATTGCGTTTGCTGGACACACGGATGTAGTGCCTGCCACGAACCCAGAACAGTGGCAATCCGACCCATTTACCGTCACCATTGATGAAGAAAAAGTGATTGGTCGTGGTGTCGCGGATATGAAAGGTGGCATTGCGGCTATGTTAACGGCATTTGAAAATGTCATCGAGCAAATCGATCTTCAAACATTTACCTTTTACTTTTTGATCACCAGTGATGAAGAAGGCGAAGCCGAATTTGGCACCCAAGCCATCATGGAACGCCTTGAGTTAGACAATCAAGTTCCCCACTATTGCTTGATTGGCGAACCGACGAGTCAGCATCAAATTGGAGACGTCATTAAAATTGGTCGCAGAGGTTCTATTTCAGGAGAAATCACTGTACTTGGTCATCAAGGTCACGTGGCGTACCCACAGGATGCCAACAATGCCGCTCATCGTGCGGTCATGTTAGCAAGGTGGCTCGGAGATTTGTCTTGGGATGAGGGGACAACTGACTTTCCTGGCAGCCAATTGCAAATAACCGGCATTAACTCTGGAACCTGGACTGATAATATTATTCCGGGAACTTGCAAAGTTCAGTTTAATATTCGTTATAGTCACAAACAAACCCAAGCTCAAATCGTTCAACGTATTAGCGACGGCTTGATGCAGCTAAAGCAATTAACGACAGACATTAAAATCGCCTGGTCTCGTCCATGCACTCCTTATTTCACTGCGTCTCAACAGTCACTTGACCAACAGCAACAACGAACAAAACGTGACAACACACTCTCCATTAAAGAGTTTGACTTAATCAACGAAATTGAAAAAGCGGTGTTTGACGAATTGAAAATATTCCCTCGATTGTCAGTTTCCGGCGGCACCTCTGATGGGCGTTTTATTGCCGAAAAAGGCGCTCAGGTCGTCGAACTCGGGCTTCCGAACCACAGTATTCATCAAACCAATGAGCACGTTTCTCAAAAAGATTTATACGAATTAACTAAAGTGTATCAATCCGTTTTGTTACATTTGATGGAAAAATAAGAGTTTCTTTTTAAAAAACAGACATCTTTGCTAGCATGAATATTGGTGGCACATCGTCATCAGAGGATCTTATTCTTACAAGTTTGGAGAGCGCCAATGCAAATAAATACAGAAACAATCGAAAAACTAACAGACATGGCGTTGCAATATGCCCCTAAATTAGGTTCAGCGATTCTCGTTTTAATCGTTGGTTTGATTGTCGTTAAAGTTTTGACTAAAGGCTTTGAAACCGTTTTAAATAAAAGTAATTTAGATGTCTCTCTCAAGCCGTTTTTGATCGGTATTGTTAATGCCTTATTAAAAGTACTTCTGTTTGTTTCAGTCTTAGGCATGGTTGGAATTGAGATGACCTCGTTCATTGCGATACTCGGTGCGGCTGGCTTGGCCGTTGGTATGGCATTGTCGGGCACGCTGCAAAACTTTGCTGGCGGTGTGATGATATTAACCTTCAAGCCTTATCGAGTCGGCGACTTTATTGAAGCACAAGGGTTTTCTGGTACGGTGTCACAAATCCAGATCTTTAATACCATTTTGCGCACTGGTGATAACAAAACCATCATTATCCCAAACAGCAGTTTAAATAACTCTTCCATGATCAACTATTCTGCAGAACCACGCCGTCGAGTCGATTGGACGTTTGGTATTGGTTATGGTGATGACGTTGATGTTGCTCGTGCAGTATTAAAAGAACTGTGCGACGAAGACGAACGAATTTTAAAAGACCCTGAAGTTTTCATTGCTGTTGCCGCATTAGCCGATAGCTCTGTAAATTTCACCGTTCGAGCATGGGTGGATAGTTCAAATTACTGGCCGGTATTTTGGGCAATGAATGAAAAGGTATATAAGGCCTTTCCAAAACATGGTCTCAACATTCCATTCCCGCAAATGGACGTTCACCTTCACAAAGAAAGTGAATAAAAACCGAATACACTTGAATTAAGCGACGTCTCTACGTCGCTTTTTTATTACCTTACTTTTATGCCCACTCTTGGTTTATTTACCCTTTTATTTCACTTTTGTGACATTGTCATATTACGTGTCATCTAGTTTTAACCCTGCTGTCGTTTTTCTGACATTTTCTGCACATACACTCATCGCACCTAAAACAAAATCGTTTCACTTGATGTGGAAGCACAGGTAGACGCTTTCTCACTCTGTAAAAGGTATTTAAATGAAACCGTTCCGATTCACACTGCTCTGTGCATTGACGTTTGCAACTTCAGCAACCAGTGCCACCACCAACAACTTAACCCCGGTCATCAAAGCAGGCAAAGAGATCACTTCATCAGCCTCTCAGTCTCAAAAAAAGATCGATGAAATAACCGATCAGACCCAGACTAAGCTTCAGCAGTTTCAAACTGTGAATAAAGAAATAGATGGCCTTAACGTCTACAACGCACAGCTGCAAAAGCAATTGCAAAGTCAGTATGACGAAATGGCTTCACTCAATGTTGATATAGACAGAGTTTCTGTGATCGAACGCCAAATCACACCATTGATGATCCGAATGATAGATGGCCTAGAACAGTTTGTAGCCCTAGATGTGCCTTTTTTACCAGAAGAGCGAACACGCCGTATTGCGGACTTAAAAGAAACCATGGATAGAGCCGATGTCGCCGTATCGGAAAAATTCCGTCGAGTTTTAGAAGCCTTCCAAGTAGAAATGGGTTATGGCCGAAGCATCGAAGCATATCAAGGATTGATAGAAATAAATGGTCAACAACGTGATGTTGATTTCCTAAGAATTGGTCGCGTTGCGCTTGTGTACTTAACTCGTGACGGCAGTTACGCCGGTCGTTGGGACCAAGAGAGTAAATCTTGGCAAAAAGCCGATGACGAATTCCGTATGCACATCACCAAAGGATTGCGCATGGCGAAAAAACAACTCGCCCCGGATTTATTAGTGATGCCAATTAAAGCGGCTCCTTAACACTCCACTCGCGCTAACGACACATAATAGGAAAAGGTTTCGAACCATGATTAACTTATTTAAACCGGCTTTAATAGCAGTACTTAGTGTAGGAATCGTTTGTACAGCTAACGCAAAACCATCAACTGCACTAAACCTAGATGAATTATTACAGCAGCTCGAACAAGGCAAGCTCGCTCAGTCTCAACAAAATCAATCTCGCGAACAACGCTTTTTGGCACAAAAAAACGAGCAAGACCGTTTGTTACGAGAAGCCAACCAGCAAAAGGCGCAAGCCCTTTCAAAGTCGGAAAAGTTAGAGACCGAATTTGAAGAAAATGAAATAAAACTTGCCGATTTGTCTGAGGCACTAAACAAGCGAATGGGCTCTCTAAAAGAGCTATTTGGTGTGTTACAACAAGTCTCTGGCGATGCCGCAGGTAAGCTTGCCTCTTCTAATGTTTCTGCCGAATTCCCTGGTCGCGATGTATTTTTCGAAGAGTTGGCTCAAAGCATGGGTGGCTCATCAAAACTTGCTTCAATCGAGCAAATTGAGCGAGTTTGGTTCGAAATTCAAAAAGAAATGACAGAACAAGGCAAAGTCACTCGTTTTAACGCCGATGTCGTTGAAGCTAATGGTGAGATGGTAAACAAAGAAGTGGTTCGAGTGGGTGCATTTTCTTTGGTAGCCGACGGGAAGTACCTAAACCTTTCACCAACTACCGGCACACTTGCTGAACTTGTTCGACAACCATCGTCTCGTTTCACCGATACCGCTGAAGAAATTCAATCAGCCAATAATTCTGTTGTGCCATTTGCGTTAGACCCAACAGGCGGTTCAATTTTAGGATTATTAGTTCAAGCACCAAGTCACAAAGAGCGCATTAATCAAGGTGGAACGGTAGGTTACATCATCATTGGTATTGGTCTTATCGCCTTTTTGATTGCCCTTGAACGTTTTGTTGCACTGAGCATTATGAACAGCAAAATCAAACGCCAAATGAAAAACGACACACCAAAAGATGACAACCCGCTAGGTCGAGTCTTAATGGTTAAAGATCAATATCCTCACGTCGCGTTTGACACGCTAGAGCTCAAACTTAGTGAAGCTATTTTACGTGAAATGCCAAAAATCACGCGTAACCTAACGCTCATCAAAATTGTATCCGTCATCGCTCCTTTATTAGGTCTTCTTGGTACGGTTACCGGCATGATCATCACGTTCCAAGCCATCACCCTATTTGGTACCGGTGATCCGAAACTCATGGCCGGCGGCATCTCTACGGCATTGATGACAACAGTACTTGGTTTGGTCGTTGCGATTCCGACCGTTGTGTTATCGACACTGTTAAACACCCGAAGCAAAAACATCTTGTTCATTTTACAAGAGCAAAGTGCAGGCATTATCGCCGAGCGCTCAGAACAAAACGTCTTTGCTCAGAAGGCTGCATAAGCGCAGTCTTTTAACGGAATTTAGATAACAGCAAGAAAGGAGAGACTGTGATGTTTTTCACAGAAACCCTAGAAGCCATACGCGAGTTTTTAGACACAGGTGGCATTGTTCTCAGTGCCATCGCCATCATGATTTTCGTGATGTGGATGCTTATCCTAGAGCGCACTATTTATGCGCTCAAAGGCTACAAGCAATTCCAGCAACAACTAGTTAATAAATGGCTAAACCGCAACGAACGCCGCTCTTGGAATGCCGAGCAAATAAGACAAGCGTATATCGCTCGTGCCAAGCAAAAGCTGCAACTCAATTTGCCATTGATCGCCTCACTCGTCGCACTATGCCCACTTATGGGTCTATTAGGCACAGTGACGGGCATGATTGAAGTATTTGATGTTATGGCCATTAGCGGCAGTGGAAACGCACGTTCTATGGCCAGCGGTGTATCCAAAGCCACGATTCCAACAATGGCCGGAATGGTTGGAGCCTTGTCAGGTGTTTTCGCCAATACCTGGATACAACGCAAAGCCAAACGAGAAATTGAATTATTAGAGGACCACTTGCCGTTAGATCACTAACGGTAAGTCAAGGAGAAAGAAATGAGAGCGCCACTTGCCAATCTAATGCAAGAAGAAGAACAAGAAAACATCGATTTGACCCCAATGCTTGATGTCGTATTTATCATGTTGATCTTTTTCATCGTCACTGCGTCATTCGTTAAAGAAGCGGGTATAGATGTCAACCGCCCTGAAGCAGCAACCGCTGTCAAAAAAGAGCGTGCCAGTATTTTGGTCGCCATATCAGACAAAGGCGAAGTGTGGATCAATAAGCGCCGTGTAGATATTCGAGCAGTTCAAGCCAATATCGAGCGCTTAAAAGCAGAAAACCCACAAGGCTCGGTCGTCATTCAAGCAGATAAAAAAGCGACGACCGACACGTTAATCAAAGTCATGGATGCGTCTCGCGCAGCCGGTGCATTTGATGTGTCCATCGCGGCTCAAGAACAATAGGACAACGTGCTTATGTTTTTACGATTACTATCGGCATTAACGTTAGCGGCGGTGATAACCGTCGGCCTTTTGTATGGTATGCAAGCGTTAATTAAATCTGGTGATACCGCAATGACGGAACCCGTTCAGGGTAGTGTGCTTGATTTTATTCGCTTAAAACAAGATGAAACGGTGCAGAAAAAAGAACGTAAGCCCAAGAAGCCACCTAAGCCACAAGAGCCGCCACCACCGATGGAGCAGCCTCAATTAGCACAAGACTCACTTACCAGTGACGACTCGGGCTTTGATTTTAGTGCGGATGTCTCAGCTGACGTTGCACTTGAAGGTGGTTTAGCACTTGAGTCCGGTGACGGTGAATACCTTCCGATTGTTAAAGTTCAGCCAGTATATCCGCGCCGCGCCCTTCAGCGTGGAATCGAAGGATACGTTATCGTCGAATTTACAGTGGATAAAACAGGCGCAGTTCGCAACCCTGTTGTAATCAAAGCTGAACCTGAAGGCTTGTTCGACCGAGCGGCCATGGATGCGGCAAAAAAGTTTAAGTACAAGCCTCGGGTCGTGAATGGCGAACCGACAGAAGTCTCCGGTGTTCAAAACCGAATCTCTTTTGAACTTAATAGCTAACACAACGATTAATAGGCCAAATCATGAAACCAATTATACTTTCTCAAACTGCGTCTTATATCGGACTCTCTAGATTAAAGCCGTTGTCTTCACTATTGCGCGCACCGGAAGTGTTGCGATCTATCTTTAAAACCAGTGTTATTGCGAGTGCGGTTTTATTTGGCTCATCCTTGATATCAGTCTCACCATTACTTGATGGTAGTGTCGCTGTTGCTGCTGAAGCCAATTCAAACGCAAAAGTAACAGAAAAAAAGAAACGCCGCCGCACACCCGCTATGGGTTCAAGAGTATATAGTCAACTTGCGCGAGCTCAAGAGCTCGCCGATGCAGGTCAAATTGAACAAGGCCTGAAAGTCTTAGACGGTGTTCAAGAAAAAGCCGATAGCTTAAACAGCTATGAACGCGCGATGATGTATAATTTTTATGGCTTTATTTACTACAATGCCGAGCGTGTTAGTGATGCTATGAAGGCTTTTGAGCAAGTAGTAAACCAATCGCCAATCCCTGAATCTTTAGAGAAAAGTACGTTATTTTCTTTGTCTCAATTGGCGATGGCCAATGGTCAATATCAAAAAACGTTGGATTACCTCGCTCGTTGGGAATCCGTAAACGACGGTGAGATTCCGATCAACAATCATGTCCTCAAGGCACAAGCCTCCTATCAAGCCAAAAACTTTGAAGTTGCGGCTCGTTATATTGACAAAGCACTGAACCAAGCTGCAGTAGAGAACGTGGAAGCTAAAGAAAATTGGTACGTCTTACAACGCGCCATCTATTTCGAGCTAAAACAGCCGAAAAAAGTCGTGTCGGTATTGGAAACCATGGTACGCAAATTCAATAAACCAGAATACTGGGTACAACTGGGCGGGATGTATGGCGAGATAGGTGCTGAAGACAAACAGTTGGCTGTTCTAGAAGCTGCTTATTTACAAGGGTACATCACTAAGCCCACGCAACTTAGAAATCTCGCTCAACTGTATTACTTTAACGGCATTCCTTTTAAAGCGGGTGAAGTGATGACAAGCGCGTTTGAGAGCGGGAAACTCACCAAAACTGAAAAAAACCTCACTTTTACCGCTCAGGCCTGGTTAGCCGCCAAAGAATACGATTTTGCAGTTGACGCGTTTGAGTCACTTTCACAAATCACGGATAAAGGTGATGCGTTGCAACAAATCGCGGAAATTCGGTTGCAACAAGGTCTATACGAACAAACCATTACGGCAGCAACCCAAGCACTTGAAAAGGGCGAGCTAACCAACCCAGGTAATTTGTATTTGGCATTGGGAATGGCGTATTTCAACTTAAAGCAATTTGAATCATCAATTGAAGCATTGAGCGAAGCCAAAAAGCATAAGTCGGTTCAACGCATGGCCAAACAGTGGCTTAAGTTTGTTGAACGAGAAAAGACAAGCTATCAGGAACTCGCAATGCTTTAGTATTCTAACTTCCAAGCTTTAGTTAAGCCGTGGTAAAACCACGGCTTTTTATTTCTGAGCTATACTCTCAGCAATAATAAATGAGAGTCCCCATGAACCTGTATCAACTAGTATATGTGAGTAAGTTTCCTCAGCCTTTAGTACCTAAAGCGTTTAAGCAGCTATTAGAGCATGCCAAACTCAACAATATGCACAAGGATATTACCGGTATCATGCTTAAATATAATGAGCATATTTTACAAGTCTTAGAGGGAAACAGGCATACCATCCAAGAACTTTTTGACACCATTGAAAATGATAATAGACACATCAATGTCCGAAAGTGTCTTTTTGAACCATTAGACGAGAGGCGTTTTGGTAAGTGGTCAATGGCTTTTCTAAACTTAGACAATAGTAAACACGAACAAAAAGAACTACTGAAAAACCTCATGACTCAATTAATCTCAAAAAAAGGAGAAGAAGCAGAAGTTACAACTAAGCTTCTGCTTAAAGAGTTTGATCAGAATTTATCTAAATAGACACTGTTAATCATGAACTTGTATCAATTGATATATAAAAGTTACGCAACAGAACGTTTAACGCCCGAAGGGTTTGCGGATATTTTGGTTGAAGCGAGGGTAAACAATGAGAAAAAACACATCACGGGCAGTTTATTGTACAGAGATGGTGCATTTTTACAGATTCTTGAAGGCGATAAAAAAGACTTATTAGCGGTATTTGAAAAAATAGAGCGAGATGCTCGACATACACAAGTAGAATTGTTGCATTTTGAGCCGGCTACTCAACGCCTTTTCCAACGCTGGTCTATGCAGATGTTTAATTTAAGTTTTGGGGATACTCCGGCGTTTCCAGAGCTAAAGCAAATATTTACAGCAGTAAAAAACAAAGAAAAAATTGATGGAGTGCCTGGAATAAAAAAACTGCTCAACTTCTTTAAAACAAAGATTTGAGCGATAAAAGCTGAACTAAAATTGCAGACAGTCGAGTGCAACAGCCAAAGCGTGTTTAGGCAATTACACTCAAGTCCACTATTGTTGAAGTAACAATTGTTGAAGTAAGAATGCTCGTCCTGGTTACATCAACGATGAATTTCGGATCACGCCGACCGCTAACCCTTCGATGGCAAACTCTTGGTAATTCAAATCTACTTCTATTGGCGAAAACTCTTCGTTTTCAGCGTGAAGAATTACTTGGCTGCCTTTTCTTTCTAGACGTTTCACCGTCACATCATCTTCAACTCGAGCAACGACAACTTGACCATCACGTGCTGTTTGCGTTTTGTGTACTGCAAGTAAGTCACCATCAAGAATGCCGATATCTTTCATACTCTCACCTTCTACTCTAAGTAAAAAGTCAGCATTTGGAGAAAACATTAAAGGATCAACGTTAACATGGCGATCAACATGTTCCATTGCCAAAATTGGAGAACCTGCTGCAACTTTACCTACTAGCGGTAACCCTGAGTCCTGTTCATCTAACTCTTCCGTTAGGCGGATACCACGAGAGGTGCCAGGCAACATTTCGATGAAGCCTTTCTTGGCTAACGCCTTAAGGTGATCTTCTGCAGCATTTGCTGAACGAAAACCCAATTGCTTGGCAATTTCAGCTCGCGTTGGTGGCATGCCAGTAGACAAAATGGTGTCTCGAATTAACTCTAATATTTCTGCTTGTCTAGCCGTTAATGGTCGCATCATCTGTTTTTCCATACAGTAACATAACTGTCAGTATATACAGGCGTTTACATTGTGCAACATAAAATTGTGGTTAAAGATGGGTTTTTGTCCGTTCTTTGTTAAAATTGACGGTCGCAGTTATGTTTTTTCAGGGAATTTATGTCTTTTATAAACGCAATTATGTACTGGTTAACTCGTCCTTTTATCCGCACTCAATTGGTCGCAGACGAGCAAAACAGCAGTGGTTTGGATTCAAACAAACCAATCTCTTATGTATTGGTTACCGACTCTTACACGGATAAGCTCGCCATGGAGCAAGCCGCAAAAACGCTTAACCTTCCGTCGCCGTTTTCAACGATTGAACTCGGTGAACATAAACTCAAGCGTACACTCGGTGTAAAGCCTGTAGACTCGATGTTTTTAAATGAAGAAAGTCACATTGCTAAAACCACCAAACTCGGTGAAAACTTGCTTAAAATCGTTGAAGAAACCGGTGAAGACATCCAGTTCGTCCCAGTGATGATCCGATGGGGAAGAGCACCAGGGGTCGAAAAAGACAAGAGCCGCAAGCCAAGTATAAAAGATCTGATCACCCAAAAACTGCAAGCCTCACCTCTTCGCAAGTTCTTTATTGTGTTGTTTTATGGTCGGGATAGTTTTGTTCGAATTAGCAAGCCCGTATCACTTCAGAAGATGGTTGCAGATTTTGGTGCCTCTGAAGAGACGTCTCACAAACTACTTCGTGTCGCACGAATTCACTTTGAACGCCAACGTATCGTCGCTACCGGTCCTAAAATCATGGAACGACAAGCCTTTTTTAATAGTATGTTGGCTAGCCCTGCTTTAAAGAAAGCACTCCAAGAAGAGATGGACAGTAAGAACATTTCACTTGCAGAAGCCAAAGAGAACGCCAAAAAATTATTGGATGAGATCGCAGGAGACTACAACGAGTCTTATGTGCGCTTAGGGTCACGTATTTTAACTTGGGTTTGGAATAAAATTTATAATGGCATTCGTGTCCACAATGCAGACAAGCTCCGTGATTTGGCACAAAAAGGCCATGAGATTGTTTATGTCCCTTGTCACCGCAGCCACATGGACTATTTATTAGTCACCTACGTGATTTATCACGAAGGCCTGGTTCCACCTCACATCGCAGCAGGCATCAACCTAAACTTCTGGCCAGCGGGTCCGCTATTCAGAAAAGCTGGTGCGTTTTTCCTTCGTCGTAGCTTCAAAGGCAACAAACTTTACTCAGCGGTATTCAGAGAATATTTATCTACGTTATTTGCCAAAGGCTACCCAGTTAAATATTACACCGAAGGTGGCCGCTCCAGAACCGGTCGATTGTTAGCACCTAAAACCGGCATGTTAGCGATGACAATTCAGTCTATGTTACGTGGTATTGATCGCCCTATTACCTTAGTACCGGTTTATATTGGCTATGAGCACGTAATGGAAGTAAACACCTACCTCAAAGAACTAAAAGGTAAAAACAAAGAGAAAGAGTCTGTTTTTGGGGTCTTTAAGGCTATTAAAAACTTGAAAAACTATGGGCATGGTGATGTTAACTTTGGCGAGCCAATCAACCTTAATGAAATCTTAAATGAGCAAGCACCTGAGTGGCGCTCACAGATCAGTGCAACGGATGTGGTTAAGCCGTCTTGGTTAACGCCAGTGGTTAATCACACAGCGAACAAGGTGATGGGCTCCATCAACAATGCAGCGGTACTCAATACCGTCAACCTATCAGCTTTAGCGTTGCTTACTTCTGAAAGCCATGCGTTACCTCGGGTAGAAATGGAGTCTTTGATTGAGTTTTATATCGGTTTACAAAGACAAGTGCCTTATTCAAAACTGATCAAGTTACCAGAAGAAACACCGTCACAAATAATAGATGAAGCCATTCTACTTGAAAAAGTCGACTCAGATAGCGATGAATATGGGACTATCATTAAGCTTGACAACAAAAATGCGATCCTGATGAGTTACTATCGCAATAATGTTGTTCATTTATTTGCTATTCCAGCAATTATTGCAGCAGAGTTGACTCACGCCACCAGCACGTCAGTAGAAACGATTAGCCAGAAAGTAAAACAAATTCTGCCGTTACTTAAAAACGAAATGTTCATCACCATTGATGACATCGATGACTATGTCTCTCAAACCTTAGAGTATTTTATTGAACAAGATATGGTTGTTTCGGAGCAAGACGTGCTGACTATTAAGGATCGCAGTAGTATGGGAGGCTTACAGCTCAATCTGTTAGCTCGCATCATGAAAGACACGTTACAACGTTATGCTCTGGCATTTAACCGCATTCAGCAAGTCCATGGGATTCAACGTGCTGAATTGGAAGGAGACTGTCTCAAGCTGGCTAAACGCCTTTTAACGCTTCATGACATTAAAGCACCTGAGTACTTCGACAAGAAGCTTATTTCTGGCTTTGTCACCACCATTAAAGAGCAAGATTATGTCTCTAGTGACGAAGCTGGCTTAATGCATCTCACTGATGAAGGAAAGTTAACTGGCGAACACGTTAATTCATTGCTCGATTCAGATATATTGCAGTCATTACATTCTCTAGGCTAAAGGTAATGGAGAAGTAGGTTGGCATTGAATAGTGTTAACTTTGACTGCATGATGAATAGTAAGCAATGGCTATTCGCAACCAATAAAAAAGGCGCTTAAGCGCCTTTTTGGTATTTTAGCTCAGTTCACAAGTATAGGTGATTTGAGTAGTACAATGTTTGCTATCAGCTTCTTGGAAACGCGTTGTGATCTCTGATCACACCTTCTTGCATTGCAGAAGCGACCAATTCGCCTTTTTGATTAAAGAATTGGCCTCTAACTAAGCCTCGTCCACCACTTGCACTAGTGCTTTCCATATCAAACAGGATCCATTCATCCATTCTAAATGGGCGATGGAACCACATAGAGTGATCGAGCGTTGCCACCTGCATATCACGTTGGATATGACTGCGACCATGCGGGAATAACGCAGTCGGCAAAAAGTTAAAGTCCGATGCGTACGCGAGCAAGTATCGATGAATACGGCCATCGTCTGGTAAGGTGCCATTCGCTCGAATCCAAACCTGACGCTTAGCAGGCATTTTTACCGGCTCAAATGGGTTATTCACCTGTACGTGTCGAATTTCAATTGGCTTTTCACCCGCGATGATAGTGCGTAGAAACTCTGGAATGCGATCTAGGTTTTGTTGAAAGAACTCGTGCTCAGAAATAAGTCCATCTGGACCTGGAACTTGAGGCATATCAGGCTGATGTTCATACCCTTCTTCAGCCGTTTGGAATGAAGCAGTCAAATAAAATATCGGCTTACCATGTTGTAGCGCGCGCACCCTACGAGTGCTAAATGAGCGGCCGTCACGAATATTTTCAACATCATAAACGATAGGCTTCTTATCATCCCCTTCACGTAAAAAGTAGCTATGAAAAGAATGAACGTATCTGTCCTCTAAGGTTTCTTTAGCGGCACTTAGCGCTTGACCAATAACTTGGCCGCCAAACACACGCCCAAAACCTAAGTTTTGACTTTGGCCTCTAAATAGACCTTCTTCTATTTTCTCTAATGATAACAACCCTAGAAGGTCGTCGAGTACTTTACTCATTCTTTACCTTATTTTATGTCTTGTTGACTGGCTTGTTGCCAATCAATTTCCTGCGTCATAATGCGCTGTTTAGCAACGTAGTGAAGCACAAAACCAGCCTGAACAATATGATCATCATCAGGGTTCAGTTTCATTTCCATACCAACACGGTCTTGAGCAACCGCGAGTAAAATTGCATTATGGTGTTTCTTTAAATAATAGAATAACTGGCCAAAAGTGGTAGTCGGTGCATCCGGTGCGACTTCAGTTGAAAACTGTGTATCACCTTTTAACGTCGACATCAGCTCCTCTTGCAGACGGCTACTACCTGGGTCTTGCATCGAGCGAACCAGCACTTCAGCGGCTTTTGACGAGTTTGCTTCCACGTTATGGGTATACTTGTTTAGCATTTCAACTTTTTCTTCTTCATCGAAATACGCAGTAATATGACAGCCTTCTTCAACCATAGGGCTCAGTTTAAGTGCTGTGGTGAACGTCATGTCATCGTTGATACAGTCGACAATTACGCGATCTGCTTCATGGGCTGCAACACGCTTTAGTTCTTGATCGTCGGTAAAGGATTTTAATTTGGCAAACTCGACCATGCTGTTGTCATAGAACGGATGCTCCATATCCTCAACGACACAAAGTAAAATTTTGCGTTGCATGCGTTTATTGTCACCAAGAATGTGCTCGATAATTTTGCCCGTTCGACGCTCATGCCAACCAAAAATCAAAATGTGCGTATCTAAATAACTAAAGTCTTTTTCGCCTGTCATAACTTTTCTTAACCTCTTACTGACCGATTGTCCTAACTTCCCTAAAAACGCACCAAAAATGGCCAAGCCTAGAGGAATTTGAACAATCGCTACAATGTATTTTCCTGCTTCTGTTGTTGGACTTAAGTCACCATAACCAACGGTACTTGTTGTCACGACGTAATAATATAAATACTGGTAAACACTCAGTAATTCGTGTTCACCTGCATACCAAAGTAACACCCAACTGGCACTGGCATGAGCCAGCAACAAAGCAATCAAAGATGGCCAGGTTACTTGGCTAAACTGTTTCCAGAGATAGCGGGTAAATTTATTAAAAACCAACTCTATTCCCTTCTATTACTTTTTCTTTTGCTCGATATATTCATTAATTTGGCGCTCTAACTGAGCAAGTGGCACTGCACCATTTTTCAAAACTTGGTGATGAAATTCTCTTACATCAAAGTCATTTCCTAAGGCTGTTTCAGCATGACGACGAAGTGCTTTAATCTTTATTTCACCAATTTTGTAAGACAGGGCTTGCGCGGGCCATGAAATATATCTGTCGACTTCAGTGTTAATATTGTGCGCTGATAGCGCACTGTTTTCCATCATAAAGTTAACCGCTTTTTCACGACTCCATCCCATTACGTGCATGCCGGTATCAACCACAAGTCGAGTCGCTCGCCACATTTCATAGGTCAATCGGCCAAAGTTGGAATAAGGGTTTTGATAAAAACCGACCTCCAAACCGAGCCACTCTGCGTATAAGCCCCAACCTTCTCCGAAAGCGGAAATATAGTAGCCAGTTCGATATTCAGGTAGTCCAGTTAGTTCTTTTGCGAGAGATATCTGTAAGTGATGGCCTGGTACCGCTTCGTGCAGGGTTAACGCCTCAAGCTCATACAAAGGACGACGTTCGAGCGCATAGGTGTTTACCCAATAGTAACCAGGATCCGTGTCTTTTGATGGTGAAACATATCGCCCAGTTGTGTATTTAGGCGCAATATGAGCAGGTACTTCTTGAATACCATATGGAGTGCGAGGTAACGTCTCAAACAGCTTAGGAAGTTGTGCATCCATCTTTTTGGCAATAAAACTCGCTTCTATTAAAAGCTCCTCACCCGTTGTTGCATAAAACTGTGGATCGGTTCTTAAAAACGTTAAGAAATCACTAAAGCGGCCCTCAAAACCAACTTCATCGATGATTTTTTGCATTTCATTTCGAATTCGCGCGACCTCTTCTAAACCTAATTGATGTATTTCCTCAGGTTTCATCGTGGTCGTCGTATAAAACTCTGCTTGAGTCTGATAATAAGCTCTTCCGTGAGGGACTTCACTGATGCCGATCGTCTCTCTGGCATTTGGAATGTATTCATTCACCATAAAGTCGTAATAAGCCTGATAGCTTGGCGTCACAGATTGAGAAATGATGCTAGCCGCTTTCTGGCGATAATCATCACGTTGCTCGGGAGTTAAAAATGGCAAAGCTTGCTTAAACGGCGCATAAAAAACACTTTCTTGTGGAGTTTTAGAAATCAGCGCTGAAATACTTTGCTCATAGCCTTTGAGCACCGCTTTAGGTTGCGTAAAGCCAATTTCAATACCCTTTTTCATCCAAGCAATATTTTGTGAAAAGAAAGTATCAAAAGCCTCTAGCCTAGCAAGGTAATTGTCGATATCGACGGTTGTTTTAAAATTGGCGCTACGAGGTAAAAAGGCCAACGAGCTGTGAAAACCACCTTCAGAAGTCAACGGCATCAGATACGACTTGTAGCGATAACCCATTAACTCACCATTCAAGCGGTGAAACAAAATTGAATGATTAATCTGATTTTGCTCTGAAAGTTCAAGGACATTAATGCTATTTAAAGCTTTAACCCACGCGTTTAACTTTGTTTGTTTTTGTTGAATTGCGTCAGCTGACACATCTTTGAGTTTGTCTGCACCAAAGTCACGACCATAATAGTTTGCGGTCATAGGACTCAATGCTAAATAAGACTCCCAAATATCACCGGAAACACGCTCAAACTCCTGATCGACGCTGACAGAGTGAGAAGGGTTCAGCACAGTGGAAGGTTCGCCATTCTGCTCATTAAAAGTGGCGAATCGCTCTGAACCGGCCACTACAGTTTGAGAAGCTAATGTCGTACTTAACAACACCGCGAGTAAGGAAATAGTAAGGCGTTTTTGACGTTTTATCATGCGCAAACTCTTTAATTTAATTCATTTAAAATAAGGCGCTTAGACCTATAAGCCATTAAGACTATATCAATGCGGATCAGGATGCCATGTTGAAAATACAGAGTGACAACTAAACGCTATCAAATTCAGTATGCCGACTTTTACGACAACTTTGATGCGCGGCTGCCAACCCATTAAATAAAACAGGGTGATTTTTGTTCACCCTTCCAAAAAACTTTTATCATCTGACTGATTTTTACACACTTAATTGCAAAAAATGGAACTCTCACCACGTATTAACATCAAAGTTCGCAAAATCATCAATATTGACAAGGTTCAATTCATTGGTGACTTAGTTAAAGCCGCTAATAAAAGGCTTAGTCTGCCATTTATAGCATTGAGTTAGAGAGTAATAAAAATACAACAAAGAACCCAATAAAGCAGTCTTAGTTTTGAATTGTGGTTATTCGATTTTAGGTTAAGTATTATTTTTGGATTTTATATCACTATAATTGCACTAAAACCTTGACCTTAAAACTAAACAATTTTAGTTTAGCTACTAAGCGTTTTTATTTTCTTTGTGATGTTTGGTTCCACACCTTTTTAAACCAAAATCACCGTTGAAGTTTTTAGTCATTGTTTCGGAGTTTTTACGCAATGAAATATCAGGATACGATTGAGCAAGCTGATCAGAAGTTGCAGAAAACCCTCGGGTTTTTAAAGCAATATAGATTGCCGGCCAGTCCAATTAATTATGCCGTTGTGTATGAATACATGACGGCTAATAACCCTGATTTAAATGCTGAACTTGGGAATGATATCCAGTCCGGTCAAACCATTGACTCATTTTTATTAGAAAGCTTATATCGACGCCATTTGCTGGTCTCTGATGATCAACAAAATGCGTTAGTAAAAGATATCAATGCCGTTGTCGATGCGACTCACAAGCACGCAACCAAAGCACAACGTGACTCATCAAACTACCTTACCATGCTAGATGAAGGACTGATGTTGCTCGACAAGTCTGATCTTCAGACCTCTCAACAAGTGATCGAACGTTTGTTGAAAGTAACTTCATCAATGAAGAGCGCGCAAAAAGTTTTAGTCAAAGCACTCAAGCAAGCACAGCAAAAAACGGCCGAACTCCAACAGCAACTCAATGAAGTTGAAGAAAGTAAAAAGCTCGATCAGTTGACTGGACTATTCGATCGCTCCGTAATGAATCAGACCGTCGACTTGTGGTTAAAGGAAGATGTAAAACAAATTGCTGCAATAGCGATTAACCTGGACCACTTCAAGCAGTTTAATGACAGTTATGGTATCACCATAGGCAATGTCATCCTGTCTAAAGTCGCTCAAAAAGTTAAAAGCTATGTGTCGGACTCAGGCTTACCTATTCGCTCTGGCGGTGAAGAGTTCCTTATATTGATACCAGAAGCATCCAAACAATCGGCGCATGAAGTAGCAGAGAAGGTTCGGCAAGGTGTCGAAAAATTACAATTTATTAACGCCAAGAGCAAAGAAAAGCTACCGAAAGTGACAGTATCAATCGGCGTTACAGACTACACAGAGAAGTCCGGCTTAGAAGGTACAATCGAACGCGCTCATTCAGCACTTAGAATGGCAAAAGCGACAGGGCGTAATCGCGTTTTTGTCGACTAACCCTTAGCTTTTAAAACCGATTAAATCTGCTCAAATATCGATTTAGGCTTGGCAATCATAAAGCCTTGAATTCCAGAACAACCAACGTCTTCTGCAAGTTTTAACTGTTCTTCGGTTTCGATGTTAGGCACGATAGCTTTAACACCTAACTTCTCTACAAGCTCAGAGATCATTTTTAAGTAGTCGCGATTAGTATTAGTGTTATCACGTTGAATGTAACGACTGTCGATTTTGAGCCAATGTAACTTCATATCAGAGAAGCGAGACAAACTACTTGAGCCTCGACCAAAATGGTCAATCGCCACTTCAACACCATTGTTGGCCAATTTAAAACTGATTTCTCTGGCTTTTGGTGTATGAGCCAAATCGACTTCATCGAACTCCATAATTAGGTTATTCGCCAATGTGCCAGAATTATCTAACCAATTGAATAACCAAGTTTGGAATGCTTCATCGTGAAAAGAAAACGCTGAGACATTAATTGAGAGCTTGCCCTTGACTGCGCCTAATACATAATGCTTTTGAAGTTCGGTTAGGATCTTTTTGTCGAGCTCTGTGGTGACTTCGTATTTCTCTGCTAAAACCAGTACAGACGGCAACGACAACTCTTCGTCATTGATCGCTAGTTTTGTGTAGAGCTCGGTAAAAAGAGGCGTTTGATCGACAGGACTCACTACAGGCTGCATATAAAACTCAACTCGTGACCGCTCGATAGCTTCTAATAGTTGTTTTTTAGATTTGAAAAGCGCATCACCATTAACCAAACCTTGTGACTTATCCATGTAAAAGTGTTTATCGTGGTCGATTGCGTAACGAAGTGCTTCATCTGCACGCTTTTTAAGAGACTCCGGTGTATCAGCTTCGATAATTTCACTTGCACCAATAAATGCGCCACCGTGTTTTTGTAACAGATCACAGTCGTCCATCTGACGTCCAATCATCTTACTGTACTCAAGGATTTCTGAGGTACCTTGATGTAACAATAGTAACGCAAAGTCTTGTTCATTTAATTGGAATAATGAGCTGTTTTTGCCGATTCCGGAAACACGTTCGACACTCTTAACCAGTTCTTCAACAACATCTTGATAGGCTGAAAAGCCTTCTTCATGTCTTAGTTTAGCTGCATTATAGAGGTGGATAATAACGAGACCACCAACCAGTTTTTCGTTTTTCCTATTGAGTAAATCAGCAATAGTAATTTGAAAATACTCGCGATTTGGCAAGCCTGAGCTCGTCTCGTGATACAAATCGTGTTTTAACTCATCGAGGTGTTGTTGCTGTTGAGAAAATAATACTTTGACCTGTTGAGTCATTGCATTGTGAACTTCAATTAATTGCTCAAATTCGGCAATACCTGAGTGAGTCGTAATTTGTGGAAAGTGTTTGTTCGTTACTGCAGACGCCTGTCGTTTTACTGCCATTATTGGTTGTAAAACAATGTTGATTAGAGCAAAACCTAACGCCCACGCCACTAATCCAACAAAGATCGTTACAGACAGCATATCGACAAACTGCCGCCACACAAATTGATAAAAAGCAAAAGGATGAATCTGCACTTCTAACAACGCCACTTTATCTAGGCCTTGATAGATTTCTTTTTGGCCAATGATAGGCTCGACCGGAAAAAGGCTAATAAACCAGCCAGGGACTTGCGCTGTGTGCTCTAAGTTACTGCGTTCGTACAGAACGGGTTTGAAATTTTCAGCACCATAAAGTGAAATTCTAGAATAATTGCCCGAATCATAATAGGTGTCTATTTTTGTTTGATACGTAATGTAATCTTTCTGAATTACAGCTTTTTGAAGCGGCTCAATGAGATATTGCACGGCTGTATTGGACTGATTAATTAACTCTTGAACCGTTAATTGACGAATATTAAGAAGCGATAGCCAAGCATATCCAATAACTAATAAGGCGATGATTACACTATGAATGACCAGTAATTGCCGAGATAACTTCATAAGCTCCTGCTTTTATTTATAAAAACACAGCATCCTGGTCGTTTAGACTTGCGGTTCTCGTCGCATTCCTGCTTTTCAATACCGCACTCGGATCCAATACCGACAGTACCTCTATGCCAGAGTTAGCACCAGAAATACGAGGTGATGTAGAATCGAGGATATCTGTACTCGTTATGATTTTTGTTTGTTGCGTTTGATACCAAGCCAACCAGACTTGATTGGCATTTTCTTTAGCGTTTTTGACATAGACCAGCCGAAATTCATCAGCTGAAAAACCCAATTCTTTAAGCATGTACCATTTAGCAAAGGCCAGCTCAGCCTGGGTAGCAATACCATCTTGAAAAATCTGATTAGGGGTTTTAGCGACTTGTGACGCAGATGAGGATTCAATATCAATTAATGAGGTAATAGCCTGAACTTTTTGAACCTTCTCATTGAGACTTAACACACTATTTTGTAACGCTAATTGTTGCCATTGCACGCGCAACAATACCTGCTGATTGGCATCAGCAAGGTTGATACTAAATAGTAACGATACAATGAGTGCGAGCGTTCGCATGCTTTCTTCTTATTTTTAGTCTAGATAAAATTAATCACTTTGAGTCTAGCAAACATAAATTGATTAATTAATAACTATTTATTATTTGTTACACAATTTTAATTAAGTATTTTAAGTAAACTTTATTTGTTGGTAATTGGTATTGAGACCACAATTAAGTAAACTATCGTCAACTTATTCCACAATGGCTCGAAGATCAAATGAAAACTGAACAAGATCACACAGGTAAGACCCACTTTGGCTACCAAACCATAGAAAAACAAGACAAAGAAAAAATGGTCGCTAGCGTGTTTCATTCAGTCGCCGCTAAATATGACATCATGAATGATTTAATGTCGTTTGGTGTTCATCGACTTTGGAAACGCTTTACGATTGATGCTAGTGCAGTACGTCCTGGAAACAAGGTTCTTGATTTGGCGGGTGGTACCGGCGATCTAACTCGCAAGTTTAGTGAAATTGTGGGTGAAAAAGGTCAGGTAGTGTTAGCTGATATTAATGATTCAATGATCAAAGTGGGCCGTGAAAAACTTCATAACCAAGGTTATGTTGGCAACATTGAATACGTTCAAGCCAATGCTGAAGCGTTACCATTTGCAGACAATACTTTTGATTTGGTCACTATCGCTTTTGGTCTTCGTAATGTAACGAATAAAGAAAACGCCTTAGCTTCTATATTTCGAGTGTTAAAGCCTGGTGGTCGTTTATTAGTTTTAGAGTTTTCTAAACCACAACAAGAGTGGCTCAACAAAGCATACGACTTTTATTCTTTTAATATCTTGCCAACAATGGGCCAAGTTATTGCGAACGACAAAGACAGTTATCAGTACCTTTCTGAATCAATTCGCATGCACCCTGATCAAGATACATTGAAGGGAATGATGGAAGAAGTCGGCTTTGATCAAGTCACTTACACAAACATGACTGGTGGTATTGTTGCCTTGCATAAAGGCTTTAAGTTTTAGGAACGCATCGTGTTATTGCTTCAACAAGCTGTTTTATCAATTGCCCAACCAATGCTTAATCAAGCATTGGTTTATGACGGTTCGGCGAAGCACAAGCTCAAGAGACTCCAAAACAAAACATTAGCCGTCGAATTAACGGATTTTTCACTGTTTGTTACACTTAAAGTGTTTGATCAAAAAGTGTTTGTATCAAGTCAGCTCGAAGACGCGGACTGTACGATCAAAACGACTGTCAATGGTCTGCAGAAGCTAAGTGACGCTGCACAGATCACAGCGTTAATAAAAAATGATGAACTAGAGCTAGATGGCGACCTTCATGTTGCGCAATCTTTCTCAGCGCTGTTCATGGACAATGACATCGACTGGCAAGAGTGGTTATCTGAGTACCTTGGTGACGCCGCAGCTCACAAACTTGGTCGCCTTGTCTCCAAACAGCACACTTATCTAAATCGCAAAAAGCGCGACTTGGAATATACCTTACATTCCGCTTTAATAGACGAATTAAGACTCACGCCAGATCAATCTGAAGTCACGGCATTCTCTCAAAATGTTGATCGCCTCAACGCACAATCTGAAAGGCTCTCAGCTGAGATTAACAAGCTAAAGGCACTACTTTGAAACTCAACCGATACACTCGACTCTTTCAAATCATTCACACCTTTTTATATTATCGATTGTACGATTTAGTACCCGAACGCCACCAAACTTGGTATCTCAACTTATTTCATAGAACAATGTTTTGGTACCCGAAGGTGCCAAAAAGCAACAGCAAAAGCGTCAATTTAAGATTGGCTCTTGAGTCGCTTGGTCCGGTCTGGATTAAATTTGGCCAGATGTTAAGTACCCGCAAAGACCTGTTATCCGAATCTTTAAGTATTGAGCTGACGAAGCTACAAGACCAAGTGCCGCCATTTGAGTCGGCAACGGCAATTAAAAGAATTACCAGAGAGTTAAAACTAAACCAAATTGAAGATTTGTTTATTGATTTTGACGCTACTCCACTCGCGTCGGCCTCTATTGCGCAAGTCCATAGTGCTGCTATGCAACTTGAAGATGGGTCTACCCAAGAAGTTGTCATAAAAGTGATTCGTCCAGGCATCAAAAGGCAAATTAACGCCGATGTAGAGCTCATGATGGTAATGGCCCACATCTTAAATCGAGTCTTGTTTGAAGCGAACCGCCTACGTCCTGTGGAAGTCGTTGAGGAATACAAAAAAACCATTATTGCCGAGCTTAATCTTGTACAAGAGGCAGCGAACGGAATCCAGCTCCGCCGTAATTTTGAAGACAGCGATGATTTATATATTCCAGAGATATATAGCCAGTACTCCACGCAGAAAGTATTGGTGATGGAGCGCATTTACGGCATTCCAGTGTCCGATATCCACCAGCTTCAAGCGCAAGGCTCAGACTTAAAAAAACTGGCAGAACGCGGCGTTCGTGTTTTTTTCACTCAAGTATTTCGAGACAGCTTTTTTCACGCTGATATGCACCCTGGCAACATTTTTATTAGCAAAGAGAACCCATCAGATCCGAAGTATATTGGTATAGATTTTGGCATTATTGGTACTTTAAACTCTGAAGATAAACGTTATCTCGCAGAAAACTTTGTGGCTTTTTTCAATCGCGATTACTTAAAAGTTGCTGAGTTACACGTTCAATCGGGTTGGGTACCTAGTCATATTAACGTCGAACAATTTGAAATGGCCATTCGCACAGTATGTGAGCCGATTTTCAATAAGCCGCTTGCAGAAATATCCTTTGCACAAGTTTTAATTGGCTTGTTTGACACGGCTCGTCAATTCGAGATGCAAGTTCAACCCCAGTTAGTATTGCTGCAGAAAACACTATTATATGTAGAAGGGCTTGGTCGCCAGCTTTACCCTCAATTAGATTTGTGGGAAACCGCAAAACCATTTTTAGAAGATTGGGTAAATGAACAAATGGGTATAAAAGCCCTTTACCGAACGACTAAGCAAAACCTTCCTTATTGGCTCGAAAAAGCACCTCAAGTGCCTGAGTATCTTTACGGCAGTTTGCAAAGTATTAGCCGCTTACCGAATATGAAAAAAGAGTTAGTAGAGGACTATAAAGCTTTGCAGGTAAAGCAGCAGCGCTTCTTCAAACGATTAACCATGTTTAGCTTAAGTGCGTTATCAGTCCTTATGATTACCCTTTTTGTCGATGTGCAAAACCAGCCTAATTGGCTTGCAGCAGATGTCATTCTCGCGGTCATTGCTTTGGTAAACGCTTGGAAACTGAGAAGCTAAGCGACAGATAGTTAAAGTTGCTTTAAAGACAATACACTCATCAAAAAGCAGTAGATCACAACTCAAGCTTCAGGGTTGTGATTATAAGAACCCATAATGCGCCTCAAAGCGAAGCGCTATTCCGACATCTCGCTCAAAGTCGCCGTAGACGTGACCGTCATTGAAATTTTCTACTGTACGCTCACGTTTAAATTCAACAAATGGTTCAGCTTCAATAAAAATCCAACTTCGAAACGCCTTCTTTCGAAATCGAAGACTGGCTTTGTAAAACTCTGGGCGATAATCTGGTGTCACGACACCAGCGGCCGTCAGACCCATTATTATTGCTGACTGTTCACTTAGTGCTGATACCGAGTAGATACCATTACGCCACTCAGGTGCATCAAAGTCTTCACGGTCGCGAAGTGAATAACTAAACCTCAATTCGTTATTCGGATTTATCGCATAAACCGTATCAAATAAGAAGCGCGCTCCAAGGCCGTCTGAAATGTAATACTCGAGTGCAGGCTGAACATTTAACGTTACCTTGTTTTCAAAGAACTTCTTTCGGTATAACAATGAGGTTCGCAAATACAACTGCCCATCTCCCCAGCCAATTCGAGAAGAACGGTCCAAGTCTGCAGATGCCTTGTGCATAAACTTTACTGCCGCCCCTAACGAGCGCTGAGATGACTTGAGCGCTTCTGGACGTACCGTTTCGTAGGGTAAGGTATTGAGGTCTTCTTGTTCGTTATCTGAGAGGATAAGTTCCGCTTTGTTTTTTAAATTGGGTAATTTGGCTCTGACTCTAAATTTGACAGGAAAGTTAGCCCATTCACCATCTCGTGGTTCCCAGCCAATCATCACATGTCCCCATGCTTTGGCTTTGTTAAGTTGGTCACCGTGATCGGCAAACTGACTATCAATCCAGTTCGCCGTCCAATCCATTGAGCTACCCAAGGTTTCCATAACGGTATTCACATCAACAAAACCAACCTTTAAGCGCTCTTCTTGTTTAATACGAGCAAGCTCCCGGCCAACTTCGTTAATCGCTTGTTGATCACCAAACAGCGCGGCTTGGTCACCCTTTTTTAGCTTGAGTTTGCAATATTCGTTAAAGGCTTGGCTTTTTGTGGCGGGTGAAGTTAGGCATTCGTCGATTTCATTCGACTTCTTTTTGCCCATTGTTGCAGCAAAAGTTGAGGTACCTTGCAAACACAGGCTGCAAAGTATGAGTTTGACTCCTAAATTTAAATAAAAATTTCTCAACTTAATCATTAGCATCCGTTGCATATCAAGAGTAAAGTAAATCATAAATATATGATTTGATTTAATATCACTTTATAATAGCAGTTATCTTATTAAAAGGGGTGAGTTATGGGCTTCGGTGGAATTAGCATCTGGCAGTTGTTGATTATATTAGCAATTATCGTTTTATTATTTGGCACAAAACGCTTAAAGAATATTGGCTCTGACTTAGGTTCAGCGGTAAAAGGCTTCAAAAATTCAGTGTCTGATGATCAAGAAGATAGCCAAAAAGACGCAAAAACAGTAGAAGACAAAGCAACTAAAGAGCAAGCTGACGCGGATTTTAAACCTGAACAAAAGTCCAAATCGGAATAATAGATCATGGGTTTTTGGGAGTTTGTCGTCATCGCTATTGTTGGCACCATTGTATTGGGTCCCGACAAGCTTCCTGGCGCACTGCGAAAAATAGTTGAGTACAAGCGAAAACTCTCCCAAATGACACAAGGGATAAGCGCAGAGGTGAATGAACAACTGCGCATTCACGAGTTGCACACCAACTTAAAGGAAGCGGAAAAAAAAGGCTTCGAAAACCTATCTCCAGAGCTTCAACGTTCCGTAAGCGAATTGCAACAAGCAGCACAAAGTGTCAATTCACAAACCGAGTCAAACAAGCCATTGCAAGACCAAGCGTTAGAAGACGCGGACTCATCTAACTCTAAGCCAGCGAGCAAATCTACTAATGACTCACTCTGATTCGCCGCCATTTATTCAACATTTAATAGAGATAAGACAACGCCTTATACGCTCAGTTATTGCGGTTTTGGCATGTTTTATGGTGTTGGCTTTTTTTGCAAATGACTTGTATACACAAGTTGCCCAACCATTACTTGATGTAATGCCTGAAGGCGCTAACATGATTGCAACGGACGTTGCTGCGCCATTCTTCACCCCATTTAAAATGGCCTTCATGTTTTCACTGATGTTAGCGTTTCCAATCATTTTGCATCAAATGTGGGGATTCGTCGCACCTGGTTTGTATAGTCATGAAAAGCGTCTAATGGCACCCATTTTAGCTTCGTCAGTGTTGCTTTTTTATGGCGGTATCGCCTTTGCGTACTTTATTGTTTTTCCATTGGCGTTTGGCTTTTTTACCAGTGTCGCACCAGAGGGGATTACCATCGCGACCGATATCAGCAGTTACTTGGACTTTATACTAAAATTATTTTTTGCTTTTGGATTGGCCTTTGAAGTACCTATCATCGTGTTTGTAGCCTGCTGGGCCGGAGTCACTTCGGTTGCAAAGCTCAAAGAAAAGCGTCCTTATGTTGTCGTTGGTGCTTTTATTCTAGGTATGTTGTTAACGCCACCTGATGTAATCAGTCAGACTCTTTTAGCGTTACCAATGTGGTTATTGTTTGAGTTCGGTTTGATCATGGCAACGCTAGTTGCGCCTAGGGGTTCAAAAGAAAACTCAACGAGTAAGTAGGTCCATTATGTTCCTCAAAACTGATCGTCTCGGCAACTTATTAATCGCTTTATCGATTCTGCTTTCCCAGTTAATTAGTTTTTCAACTTGGGCAGGCTCTTACGAAATTGATCTTAACCGTGGTAAAGTAAATCTTGTTCCACTCCTCGAATATAATATTTCTACAACCACGCCCTTGGAAGCACCGCCAATTGAAGGCTGGAGTCACTTCCAACAAGATTATGTAAAACTAGGTTTTGCCAAAGATACCCATTGGTTTCGAACGACAATAAGTAACTCAACTCAATACCCAACTTCAATGTTTATAGAAGTCGGTAACCCTCTGTTGGACTCGCTGTCTTTTTATACCTTAAAAAATGGAAAAGTAAGAAACGTTCAACATTTAGGTGACACTCAACCTTTCTTTCAACGACCAGTGCAACATGAAACCTATGTGATTCCCGTTTCGTTTTTGCCTGGTGAATCATTAGAAATATACTTTGCCGTGAAAACAAATGGTACGGTCAACTTTCCTGTTGTCCTATGGCAAAAAGAAACCTTTCAACAACATCAAAACTACCAACGCTTACTCATTGGCATGTTCATAGGTATCATGCTGGCAACCACATTCGGTTATTTGTTTACTGGTATCGCGGGGCGTTCAAAAATCGCTCTATTAGACGCAATGCTTTTGTTTAGTTTGTTAATGATGGTTATAACATTGAGTGGTTTGGGCTTTCACTACATTTGGCCGGAGTCCCCTTTAGTTCAAGCACATGCGACGTTAATCCTGGCGAGTTTGGCCATTGCTTCCTCGGCACTTTTAGCCAAAGCAAAAATAGACGCCGTAAAACCCAACTTGAACGTTAGTAAAAGCTTTCTAATTACCGGTATTGCAGCACTAGGCCTCATTCCTCTATGCCTTTGGCTAACTTACGAGACCGGGATTTACCTTGTTACATCTGTCGCTATTATAATTTGTGGGTGTCACTTATATTCCGGTCTTTGGATGACACAAAAAGGCTATCACGAAGAACAGGACTTAAATGTAAGTGTCGGTATTTTATTGTGTGCCCTAGTATTCATTGCGCTAAATAACTTTACTACGACGCCATTCCCATTTTCTAACTTGTCTCTTCTGCAAATCGCCATGTTATTAATGGTCTCTATCTTCTCGGTCACGTCGATTCGGAATCAATTTAAAACGAACAAGGCCAACACTTTTTCAAATAACAAGTTAAATGAATTAGAAGACCTTGAGAACCTCAGTACCGATGAGTACATAGAGCAGGTTTTTGATCAAACTCAAAGCGAGTCCGACTTGGACTCTGACGATGAAGAACAATTACGTCAACAGCTTGCTGCCCAAAATCTAGAACTACAAGTCGCTCTGCGAGAACTAGAAGATAGGAATACAGAGCTTGAAAAGCTAAACACGTTAGATGCCCTATCTGGCATTAACAACCGCCGCCATTTTGATAAGCGAATTCAAGCCGAGCTGCGACGAGCCAGACGTGAGATATCGCCATTGTCTTTGATCATGTTTGATATAGACCACTTCAAAAAGGTTAATGATAAATATGGTCACGTAGCAGGTGACGAGGTCATTCGAGCCGTGGCGTTAACCGCGAGTGAACAACTGAGTCGTTCGACCGATGAAATCTTCCGTTATGGTGGCGAAGAGTTCGCCGTACTATTGCCAAGTACTGAAATTGATGGTGCCAAGCGCGTTGCAGAATCTATTCGTAAAGCAATAGAGTCACTCGATATTGCAACTGGCCACGGTACAGTGAAATGTAAAGTAAGTTTGGGCGTAAGTTGCAGCAAAAATGAAACATTAACTGAGCCAAAAGAACTGATCGAACTGGCTGATAAAGCACTATATAAAGCCAAGAACTCAGGTAGGAACCAAACGGTACTTTATACCGACCTTGAATCAACATCAGAACTAACACAGGAGTCTTAAATGACCAAACTAGGTAACAGCCAATTTCCGCATGTTCGAATGAGAAGGAACCGAGCTAACGATTTCTCTCGCCGTCTCGTTCAAGAAAATAGCTTGTCGGTTAACGATTTGATTTACCCTATGTTTGTGCTGGAAGGAACAAACCGCAGAGAGTCTGTTGAATCTATGCCTGGTGTTGAGCGCTTATCGATTGACTTATTACTAGAAGAAGCCAAAGAATTAGTCGAGTTAGGTATTCCGGCTATTGCGCTTTTCCCAGTTACTCCTATGGACTTAAAATCTGAACTGGCAGAAGAGGCTTATAACCCTGATGGGCTTGCCCAGAAAGCCATACGTGCGCTTAAGTCATCATTCCCTGAGTTAGGAGTAATTTCTGATGTCGCTCTCGACCCTTTTACTGTCCATGGCCAAGACGGTATTATTGATGAGCAGGGCTACGTTCTTAATGACATCACAACAAGTACATTAGTTAAACAAGCACTTTCACATGCAGAAGCTGGTGCCGATATTGTCGCACCTTCAGATATGATGGACGGCCGTATAGGTGCAATCAGAGAAGCACTAGAAGAAAACCGTTACCCTAATGTCAAAATCATGGCCTACTCTGCAAAATATGCTTCTAGCTACTATGGTCCTTTCAGAGATGCAGTGGGCTCTGCGGGTAACCTAAAAGGAGCAGACAAGAAAACATACCAAATGGACCCTGCAAACTCTGATGAAGCACTTCGCGAAATCGCACTAGATCTGCAAGAGGGCGCAGATATGGTAATGGTCAAGCCAGGCATGCCATATCTAGATATTGTACGCCGTGTTAAAGATGAGTTTAAAGCGCCAACTTTCGCTTATCAGGTGAGTGGTGAGTACGCAATGCATATGGCAGCAATTCAAAATGGCTGGTTAGCTGAACAACCAGTGATCATGGAGTCCTTGCTTGCTTTCAAACGCGCTGGCGCGGATGGCATTTTGACGTACTTTGCCAAAACAGCGGCAAAGTGGCTAAAAGAAGCGCGTTAATTTAATACGTCAATTAACGCTTGCATTAAGAAATATCAAGCTGCCAACCATGAGTAGCTTGATATTTAGCTTCCTGATAGAGCTCTGCAGCACTTAATGGATTTTGTTCTAGCCAACTTGCTGGTAAATGTAACTGCATCTTTTCTTGTTCAACAGTTACACCAATCTGAGGCAACACCTCATCTGCACGTCGCAACGACAAAATTACCGCCAATCGAAGAATTCTTACCAAACGACACGCTAACAAAACTGAGGTAGTGGTTTGTCTTGCCAAAGCCGCTTTATCTATATCTTCTCTGTGATTGAGGATAATTGCAGTTAATAACTTTTTCTGAGCTTCAGTAAAACCTGGTAGGTTTGAGTTAGCCAATAGGTAACTAGCGTGAATTTGCTGATCTTTGTAAGCAACCTGCAAGCCGACCTCGTGAACTAACGCCGCAGCTCGTAATATATCAGTGGCGTGAAACTGCTCCATATCCCATTGCTTAGATGCCTGTTGTGCAATATGAAGACTTAAATCTGATACTCGTTCAGCGTGAGCAGTATCAACATGATAACGAGTCATAATGCTGCGAATTGTTCTCTCACGGACATTTTGTTTCGTTAGCTCTGGTAGCATTGAATAGAGTTGGCCTTCTCGTAAAGCACCGCCAGCCAATGTCATTCCACTCAAATTCAATTGGCGGAAAATAGCGATCAAAATCGCCAAGCCACTTGGGAATACTAACTTTCTATCCTGCACTAGGCCAGCGATAGTCAAGTTATCAATAGTCCCATAGGAAATAGTCTGCTGCATGATGGTGACAAGGCGTTCGAGTGTAATAACCTCATCATACCCCTGTGCAATCAAAATCTCCTGTATGGCTTGCACAGTGCCCGATGCGCCTACTTCTTCTTTCCAGTCAAAGTCTTTGTATAGGTCTCTAATTTTTGAAATTTCGAGTTCGGCTGCCGCAATCGCGTTAGTAAAGTTAGACTCTGATAAGACTCCGTTAGGAAAATAACGCTCAAGGTAGGTAACACAGCCAACGTTTAAGCTTTTGTATACTTTAGGTTCGTGTTTTTCACCTGCAACTAGCTCGGTGCTTGCACCACCAATATCGACGACTAGACGACGATTATCAGAACTAGATGTATAAGCTACGCCTTTATAAATGATTTGTGCTTCTTGCTCGCCACTGATGACATTAATTGGATAACCAAGTATGTTTTGAGCAACAGATAAGAATTCATCTACGTTTTTAGCTAAACGCAGTGTAGCAGTCCCTGAGATTTTAATATTGTTGGCAGGTATATCTTGAAGGCGCTCTGCGAAAAGGTTGAGGCATTCCCAACCTCTTAACATGGCATCATGAGAGAGAATCATCTGCTCATTCAGGCCAGAAGCTAACCGAACTTTTCGTTTCACTCGACCTATGATCTGGACGCTGCCAGCAACAACTTGTGCAATCATCATATGAAAGCTATTCGATCCTAAGTCAATTACGGCATAACTTTGGTTATCTTTCATCGTTGTTACTCAGTTGTTGCTAGTGTAAAGCGATTTTACGATTGGCGGCGACGCTGTCCGTGATGACGTCGTTTTTGATATCTTGGCTTTGGAATATCATCCAATAACGCATCAGGATCAAATTGACTCACGGGAATAGTGTGACCAATGTATTCTTCAATCGCGGGTAAATTATAAACATATGACTCACACGCAAAGCTAATTGCATGGCCACTTGCCCCCGCACGACCTGTACGACCAATGCGGTGAACATAATCTTCGCGGTCATCTGGTAAATCAAAGTTGTAAACGTGCGTTACCTCAGGGATGTGTAAACCACGTGCAGCAACGTCTGTCGCGACCAAAAAGTCTAAGTTACCTTTGGCGAAGTTTTCTAGAATTGAAAGGCGCTTACGTTGATTTACATCACCGGTTAACAGACCAACTCTGTGTTTATCTGCCTTCATCCAGTTGTACACTTTTTCACAAGCATGTTTAGTGTTAGTAAACACAATTGCTTTATCTGGCCAATCGTCTTCAATCAAAGAAAGTAAAAGCTGTATCTTTTTGTCCGACTCAGGATAAAACAATTCTTCTTTAATGCGTTTACCAGTCATTTGGTCAGGTTCGACCTGCAAATGAGTCGGCTCATTCATATGAGAATAGGCCAGCTCTTTTACTTTGTAGCTCATCGTAGCTGAAAATACTAAATTTAATCTTTCAGTACGTTCTGGCATATTTGTGAATAAGTAGCGAATGTCGTTAATAAAGCCTAAATCGAACATACGATCGGCTTCATCAAGAACCACAGCTTGGATGCTGTTTAAGTTAAAAATACCTTGCTTGTGATAATCAATTACTCGGCCTGTCGTCCCAATTAAGACGTCTACCCCTTGCTGTAATTGTTGACGTTGACTTTCGTACCCTTCGCCACCATATACTAATCCAAGCGATAAGCCGGTAGCCTCAGCAAAGACAATTGCGTCTTTATGAATTTGAATGGCTAACTCTCTAGTAGGAGCTAAAATAATAGCTCTTGGTTGACCTTTAGATTCAACGTTTAGAAGTTTATTGAAAGTCGCTGTAAGAAAAGCGATGGTTTTACCGGTCCCTGTTTGCGCTTGGCCTGCGATATCTGCACCTTTTTCGATTAAAGGCATACACATAGCCTGAATCGGGGTACAATTCGCATAACCTGCATTATTAAGGGCTTTCAAAACATTCTCATGTATTGAAAAATCGGAAAATTTTGTTTCAGTTAAATGTGTCTTAGTCATAACGGATAAGCATAACCTTTAGCCTTGCAATAAGAAACAAATTATTCACAATAGAAGTATATTATTTAATATTAAACGCGGAGTGATAAATGAGCGATAAAATTATTAACATAACTGACGATTCTTTTGATTCAGTTATCAATGGTGACAAGCCAGTATTAGTAGATTTATGGGCAGAGTGGTGTGGTCCTTGTAAGATGATCGCTCCGATTTTAGACGAAGTTGCAGCAGAAATGTCTGACAAAGTAACTATCGCAAAACTAAATATCGACCAAAACCCAGAAACTCCACCTAAGTTTGGTGTTCGTGGTATCCCAACACTACTACTTTTCAAAAATGGTGCAGTAGCTGGAACTAAAGTTGGTGCATTAAGCAAAACTCAGTTAGTAGAGTTCTTAAACGACAACTTATAAGTGATCTAAAGCCGATTCAACAATTAGACTTGGATTGGTTTCGGACATTTTATCCAGAAGAGATGCCACAAATTGGCGTCTCTTTTTTTCATCCCAAGGAACTGATTCACCCACTCCCCAAATAGGACCAGGCCAAGCCTCATCATCCTCAAATCTAGCAACAATATGCCAATGCAATTGTTCACAAATATTACCCAGGTTCGCTACGTTTATCTTTTTACACTGCGTCACTGACTTCAATACCTTTGCGACAGCATTGCTCTCAAAAATTAACTGTTGAGAGTCTTTTGTAGATAATTCATGAACTTCAGTAACATTGTTTATGACAGGAACCAATACCAACCAATAGTATCGACCATCGTTTTGAATGCGAAGTTGGCAAAGTGGTAATTCGGCGATAAGAATAGAATCTCTTTCAATTCTGGAATCTAGGGTAAAGGTCATAGCTGTCACTTAGAAATAATAAGATAGAAGGGTATAACCAGAATTGTAATATGACTATTCGTCACTGCCTAGC
>NZ_CEYNSH010000016.1:0-51004 GCF_982872775.1 Psychrosphaera sp.
GATTTAGGTTCCAGTATCTTCGGGTGTGAGAGTTCAAGTCTCTCCTTCCGCACCATTTAAAGTCATGGTCTTTTAATTAAGTCATGCAAGTTTCGTTGGGATATCGCCAAGCGGTAAGGCAGCGGGTTTTGATCTCGCCATTCCCAGGTTCAAATCCTGGTACTCCAGCCACCTCAAAAGCCTCGCTCTTGCGAGGCTTTTTTCTTTCTACCGAAAAATCCTTTTCTATTAAAATTTTATTATTTTATTTATCTAACAAACATTTGTATCTATATTTAAGCAAAAAGGTGTTCCCAGCTTTTATTCGGGAAACGGAACTTGTTTAGTACAAAGGGTTTGGTCTCAATGGCAAATAATTGTCACATTTTTGCATCTAAAAATTCGTTTAAAATTACATCACCAAAATCGCTGACAAAATTAGCTATGGTTGGTGTTTTGGCACTTAGTTTTAGTCAGAATGTCCAAGGCGATGAGTACCACTACAAAAATGTGTTACTTGGGACGAAAGCTATTGGTCTAGGTGGTGCGTTTACAAGTATTTCAGACGATATGTCTGCGGTCTTTTATAACCCCGCGGGTCTTGCCCAGACTAAATTACAAAACTCCGCCTCTTTAAGTACTTTCGCTTGGGAAAGTATGGACATCAAGAATGTTTTTTCAGATCAAAGTGACTTTGAGCGCTCATCATTTTCAATTGTACCCAGCTTCTTAGGAACAGGTAAAAACACAGACCGATGGCACTGGAGTCTTGCCTTTGCAGTATCGGATTTAACCATAGAAAGAAACTATTCTGCTTCAACGACAGAAATTTTGTTAAATGAACAAATCCCGATCGGCACCAATACCGAATTTGCCAATATTGATTTAGACAATGCATCGTACGAGCTAGGGATTGGTGGAGCGGTTGCCATCAACCCCAACTGGTCATTTGGTGCCTCACTCATATTCAAATACAAACAGTTCGAAACGGTTCAAGGCAGTGGAATCGTCGCTAGCCTAGACTCAGAGTTAGGTAGCATTAATCAAGGCTTTAGTGCCACTCGACGCTTAACAGATGTCAACATCATCGCTTCACCGCAGCTTGGCTTATTATACAAGTCTAACGGCTTCAATTGGGGCATAAAAATAGCGCAAGATGTCGCGTTAAATAGAAATTTTGAAGCGAGCCATCAAATAATGGTTTCCACTTTAAGCCCCCTTCCTCCAGGTGCATTAGCCGCAAGTGTCGGCGAAATCATGGGAGAAAAGAAACAAGAGTACGCGATGAACATCTCGACGGGTGTGTCGACTCACTTTGATAATCTGTCACTAAGCTTTGATGTTGATTATTTTAGTCAAGTCGATGTAGACCCATTTGAGATCAGCTCAAAACAAGCTCCTATTACAAGAGATCTAGAAGAAGTTCTAAATTATTCACTTGGGTTGTCGTATCAGCTATCCAAATCTAATAGATTGACTCTTGGGTTATTTACAGACAAGGCAAACAGTAAAATAGATTTGAGTCAACCTTTCCAACGTACCGAAGTTATTGACTTAGTTGGCCTGAGTTTGTCAATGCATACCGACGTATTTGGTTTTCCAATAACCATCGGCACTTACTATAAAACGGGAAAAGGCCAAATAAGATTATCCGACTTAAGAGAGGTTGAGAATATCGTTGGCCTACCACTTTACCCGCCAAGCGATAATTTTGATGTATCCGATGCAGAAAAAACCATGGCCGTGCTTTATATCAGCGCTAACTTTTAACAGACGTGCTACAAATTAGCATTCGAACTCTGGCTTTTTATTTATTAGTTAGTACTACTGAGAGGACGTAAAAGCCACTTAAACACGTTTTACGTCCTCTCCAGAATATTTACAGGCCGAGGGCTTTTTTCATCACCGCTTTTTTTGCTAAAGGCAGTTGACTTGCGACGCCTAACAGTCCTTTTCTTAACATTTGCAGCGGTGGCTTTTCATTGCTAAATAAATGATAGAAGCTATCCATAACACCAGACATTAATAAGCTATCCGCTTTTCGCTTTTTCTGGTAACTATTAAGTGCTTTTGTAAGAGCCAACTCGTCATTTAAGTCGATATCATTTAACAACTCTGTCAATACTGCATTGTCTTTGAAACCAAGATTAACGCCTTGCCCTGCCAATGGATTGATAGTGTGTGCGGCGTCACCCACTAACACCAGTCTTGAGTCGACGTAGTTGTTGGCCTGTCGACGTGTGAGAGGAAATGACGCTGTTAACATCACATCAAAGTCACCTGGTAAACTAGGAAAGACGCTTTTTATTTTGTCTTTGAGAACTTCTTTAGACATAGATTTTAGCTTTGGTATTTCATTTCGACTGTCGTACCAAATCAGACTGGCAAAACCATTATTTAACGGTAAAAATGCTTTAGGGCCGCTAGGCTGAAACTCTTGCCAGGTGATGTCCTGAGTTTCAAAATCTGTTTTTATCGTCACACAAAAACAATGTTGTTCATAATCCCAACCTGAACACCCTATTTTAGCCAATTGCCTTACTCGACTATTGGCACCATCGGCACCAATGAGCAATTTAGTTTTTACATTCGCTACGCGTTCTTTGGTTTCGTCAGGATCAGAGCCTAAAGACGTCAAAGTCACATCAACTTCGGTTTCAGAGATATTAGAAAATGAGGTTAAGTCTGTATCATAAAGTACAGATACCTGATTAGAGTACTGGGAATATAAGCTTTTAAAACTGGCGAGTTGAAGCGCTTCGTTTCGAATTAGGTGACCAAGGTGAGTTTCGCCAATTTCTGCTGCAGAAAACTCTAGCCGAGCACTACCTTTTTCCCACGTTGCCAAACGCTTGAAGACACAAGCACTGCTAGCGTCTATATTGTCCCAACAGCCGATATCATTCAGCCATTGTTCACTGTAACGATTCACCGCTGAGACACGCAGCGGAATTTGCTCAAGACAATTCGTTTCTGGGGCAGTTCTTTCTAACAATAGAATCGAGCAATCAGGGCCATGACTTTTTGCCAGCGAAACCGCCAAGCTCGCCCCTACCATTCCGCCACCGACAATAACAAAATCAAATTCTGTATTTTTTACAGAGTTTATTGACATACCATTAAACAATACAGTGTCTGACGAGGATGAAGTGTTGCCGATGAATTCGTTATGTGGTTGCAAAACTATGCCCTTTGAAATACTAATTTTCCCATTCATTATGCCAAAACTAAAAGGAATGGAATAGTTTATAAGTTCATAATTTCTTCTCTTCCAGTTGACCCAATTTACCTGTAAAATACGCGACCTTTTATAAAACAACGTTTTCATTTTTGAGTACGAGAGCAGAATGACTAAGAAACTACATATTAAAACCTGGGGCTGTCAGATGAACGAGTATGACTCGCAAAAAATGGCGGATCTTCTCGACGATAGTCACGGTTATGAGTTTACCGAACAAGCTGAGGACGCAGATGTAATTCTTCTAAATACCTGCTCTATTCGTGAAAAAGCCCAAGAAAAAGTATTCCATCAGTTGGGCCGTTGGAAAAATCTAAAAGACAAAAACCCTGATCTTGTGATTGGTGTCGGTGGCTGTGTAGCTTCACAAGAAGGTCAACATATCCGTGAACGTGCACCATTTGTTGATATGGTATTTGGTCCTCAAACATTACACCGTCTGCCTGAAATGATTGATCAAATCAAAAAAGGTGAAGGTGAGTCTGTCATCGACATTTCTTTCCCTGAAATCGAAAAGTTTGACCGTTTACCACAGCCAACAACAGACGGACCTAGTGCGTTTGTTTCCATCATGGAAGGATGTAGTAAGTACTGTACGTTCTGTGTTGTTCCGTACACGCGTGGTGAAGAAGTATCACGTCCAGTTGACGATGTATTATATGAAGTTGCACAACTTGCAGAGCAAGGCGTACGTGAAGTCAACTTATTAGGCCAAAACGTAAATGCTTTCCGCGGTGAAACACACGATGGTGATGTTTGTCATTTTAGTGAATTATTACGCCTTGTTGCCGCGATAGATGGTATTGACCGCATTCGTTACACAACATCTCACCCGGTAGAGTTTACTGACGATATTATTGCTGCGTACGAAGACGTACCTGAATTAGTTGATCACTTGCACTTACCGGTTCAATCAGGTTCAGACCGTATTCTAAACCTAATGAAACGTGGTCACACTGCAATTGAATACAAATCACAAATCCGTAAGTTACGCAAAGTACGTCCAAACATCAGTATGAGCAGTGACTTTATCATTGGTTTCCCTGGAGAAACCGCCGATGATCACGCCAAAACGATGAAGCTGATTGAAGACATCGGTTATGACCACAGCTTTAGCTTTATTTACAGTGCGCGTCCTGGTACGCCAGCAGCGGATCTGCCAGATGACGTTTCTGAACAAGAAAAGAAAGAACGCCTATACGAGCTGCAAAACTTGATCACACACCAAGCAATGCAGATTTCTCGTCAAATGCTGAATACAGAACAACGTATTTTGGTAGAAGGTCCATCCGTTAAGAATCCAATGGAGCTAAGAGGCCGTACTGAAAACAACCGTGTGGTTAACTTTGAAGGACCACATTCACTGATTGGTGGTTTTGCGGACGTTAAAATTGTTGACGTCTACACAAACTCATTACGCGGTGAGTTCATTCGTGGTGAGAATGAAATGGGACTGCGTCAAGACGTTGCTCCGGCGGATATTTTAGCGAAACGCCAAGTTCAAGAAGATGACTTAGGTGTGGCGACATTCAAGCCATAACAAGCTCAATAAACAAATAGGACAAGCTTAAGCCCTTGTCCTCAAATTATGAGGGTTACACTACATTGCCTAAAAAATTAAACACAACGGAACTCTTTTTGGAGCCTGCTAACAAAGATAGATTGGCTTCGTTAATTGGCCCATATGACGACAATTTGAAATACATTGAGCGTCGCATGGGAGTGGAAATTACTTATCAAGGCAATAAATTTAAGGTAGTAGGTAATCCTCAAAATACCGCTGCGGTTAGTGATGTACTCAAAAACTTGTACATAGAAACCCAGCCAAGCCCAAAAGCAAAAAACAAAGTTAAAGCAGCTGAATTAACGCCAGACCAAGTTCACTTGGCAGTTCAAGAAGCAGCCGTTCTGGATCAAAGCAACGAAGCTTATGATGACGAAGTTGTCGTTCGCACCCGAAAAGGCAATATTAAGCCACGCAACAAAAACCAAACTGATTACGTCAAAAATGTATTAAATCACGATATAACGTTTGGTATTGGCCCAGCCGGTACTGGTAAAACGTATTTGGCCGTTGCTTGTGCGGTAGACGCACTAGAGCGCCAAGAAGTGCGACGTATTCTTCTGACTCGTCCGGCGGTTGAAGCCGGTGAAAAACTTGGTTTTTTACCCGGTGATCTCAGCCAAAAAATCGATCCCTACCTACGCCCACTGTATGACGCATTATTCGAAATGATGGGCTTTGAAAAAGTTGAGCGATTAATCGAAAGAAACGTTATTGAAGTCGCACCGCTTGCATATATGCGTGGTAGAACCCTAAACGATGCGTTTATTATCCTGGACGAAAGTCAGAATACGACGGTCGAACAAATGAAAATGTTTTTAACCCGAATTGGCTTTAATTCAAAAGCGGTTATCACGGGTGATATTACTCAAGTAGACTTACCGCGTGGCGCAAAATCAGGCCTTCGCCAGTCCATCGAAATCCTAGGTGAAGTGGAAGACATTAGTTTCAACTTCTTTAAAGCGGACGATGTCGTACGCCACCCTGTCGTTGCTAAAGTGGTCATGGCATACGAGCAACACGATGAAGAAGAGCGCCGTGCCAAGGCTGCCCGTGACAAAGAAGCGAAAGAGAAAGCCGAGCAGGAAAAAGCACTGCGAGAAGCGGCATTGAACGAAGTAAAGGCAGCAAAATAATATGGCGGTCTATGTAGAGTATCAAGATGCGTTCAGTGATACGCAACAAGCGGCTGACCACTCACAATTTGTACCAGATGAAAAGCTATGCCAGCAATGGTTAGAATTTGTTTTACCTCAATTTCAGCAAGAAGCAGAGATCACAATTCGATTAACGGACGTAGAAGAGAGTCAGCAACTCAATTATGAGTATCGCGGCAAAGACAAACCAACAAATGTCCTTAGCTTTCCGTTTGAAGCGCCAGAGCATATTGAAATGCCGCTGTTAGGTGATTTGGTTATCTGCGTCCCTGTTGTTAACCAAGAAGCCACTGAACAAAATAAAACCAGTCAGGCACATTGGTGCCACATGATTATCCATGGCTGCTTGCATTTATTAGGTTATGACCATATTGATGATGCAGAAGCAGAAGAAATGGAGCAGCTCGAAATTGACCTGCTCAAAGAACTAGGTTTTGCTAATCCATATCTAATTGACTAATTTCGTAACAAATAATTAGATTGACAAGGCGTTCATTTTTCCACCAAAATGGAAGTGTGAAATGTTTGAGCCTAATAAGTGATTACCAACCATTTTATAAGATTTTTTAATAACATAGGAACATTCTTACCAGAATGAGCGAAGACAACCCACATAGTAGCAACGGTTCTTCAAATAAGGGCTGGATTGAAAAACTCGGTCAGCTTTTTACTGATGAACCGAAGAGCAAAGAAGATGTTTCGAACATCATAGATGCAGCGGCTCAAAACGATTTAATCGATTTGAACACTAAAAATATGATTGATGGCGTAATGGAAATCGCCGACCTTCGAATTCGTGACATCATGATCCCTCGTTCTCAAATGATCACGTTAGACTTATCGGACAGTCCAGATAAGTTTATTCCAATCATGATCGAGTCTGGTCACTCACGTTTCCCTGTTGTCACTGAAGATAAGGACCACGTTGAAGGGATTTTGTTAGCTAAAGATTTACTAAAAATCTTGATGGACCGTGAACAAGAGATAGACCTAAAATCATTACTGCGCCCAATCGTTGTGGTGCCAGAAAGTAAGCGTGTCGACACTCTTTTACGTGAATTCCGACTTAACCGCTATCATATGGCGATTGTTGTTGACGAATACGGTGGTGTTTCTGGTCTAGTGACGATTGAAGACATCTTAGAGTTGATCGTTGGTGAGATTGAAGATGAATTCGACTCTGAAGAATCTCAAACGGATAGTATTCGCCAAGTTTCTAAACATAGCTACATGGTCCAAGCTCTCACTGAGCTTGATGACTTTAATGAGTTTTTTGGAACCGACTTTGACGAAGAAGAAGCCGACACTATCGGTGGCATTGTGCTTCACAAATTTGGTCACATGCCTGAAAAAGGCGAAGAAGTGCACATTGAAGAACTTAAGTTTAAGATTCAATCTGCCGACACTCGACGCATTCAGCAATTAATGGTCACCGTACCTAAAAAGAAAGCTCACGTAATATAAATGGCAAACAACTCTCGCAAGGACGCTAAGTTGGTCCAATGGCTAGTGGTAATGAGTTTACCGCTTCTAGGTGCAATTAATACCCTAGCCTATTCACCTTTTACACAATGGTGGATTCCTTTCCTCTCCTTTACGTTATTTTTTATCACCCTAAATACGGCTGAAACAGCCAAACAAGCTAGAAATCGAGGCTTTTTGTTTGGGTTGGGTTGGTTTGGAGTTGGAATAAGCTGGGTCCATGTCGCCATCGCTGACTTTGGTGGATTGCCTCTTGCCGCGTCACTGTTTGTGATGTTTTTGCTGGTAGCCTACTTATCCGCTTTTCCTGCACTGTTTGGCTGGCTTTATAAAAAGCTTTCCTCCACTACCCAATCCATAAACTACAACTGGCTCTTTGTACCTTTTTTGTGGCTTGGAGTTGAATATTGTCGTTCCGTTTTTCTTACTGGCTTTCCATGGTTGTCCATTGGCTACACCCAAATTGAAGGCCCTTTACGTAGCCTAGCACCTATCGTTGGTGAGATAGGCTTACAAGGTGTGTTGGTATTTATATCCGCAGGTTTTGCTGCATTTTTAATTAGAATTACCCAAACTGGCACCAAGTTCCAAAAGCAAAGTTCAAACGGTTTGGTTCCATTGTCTTTGCCCGTAGCATTGCCTTTGGGTTTGGTTGTTAGCCTAGTGTCTTTTTCACACGCTGAACACCAGGCTCCAGACACCGTCAACGAGCCTAGAAAAGTAAAAGTCGCCATGGTGCAAGGCAACATAGCGCAAAGTATTAAATGGCAGCCAGAGAACGAATGGCCCACCATGCAGGCTTATCTAAATTTATCTAAGTCTTTGTTTAAAGACCACGAGTTGATCATTTGGCCAGAAGCGGCCATACCTAGGCTTGAGGTACTTTCCCTAGAGTACTTAAAAGAGCTAGACGAACTAAGTGCAGCAACAAATACATCTTTGATAACTGGTATCGTTGACTATCAGGTTGATACAACCAATGCTTACAATAACATCATTGTGCTCGGCAAAAAGCATAATGATGACACGGTAGGTCATTATCAATACGGTCACAACAATCGATTTAATAAACATCACTTATTACCAATTGGTGAGTTTGTACCTTTTGAGTCAGTGTTGAGAAAAGTCGCGCCACTGTTTGATTTACCAATGTCGTCCTTTAGCCGAGGTTACTTTCAGCAAGATAATTTAATCGCCAATGGCGTCAATTTAACGCCTGCCATCTGTTTTGAAATTGCCTTTGCCAATCAAGTAAGAGCCAATTTGTATGACTCGAGCGACGTAATATTAACACTGAGTAACGATGCATGGTTTGGCGCGTCTCATGGGCCTTGGCAACATTTACAAATTGCCCAAATGCGAGCCTTAGAGTTTGCCAAACCCGTTATTAGAGTAACCAATAACGGCGTTACCGCTGTTATTGATGCCGATGGTCGTATTCAAGCAATGTTGCCTCAATTTGAACAAGCGGTATTAAGCCAAACAGTAACTATTGCTCCAAGTTCAACCTTCTATAGACAATATGGCAACACAACAGCCTGGCTCTTTACTTTGTTGTTAGCAATTTTTGCTGCAGGCGCTCAATGGCGCAAACGAGCATTGATCTCGGACAAGCAAAATTAATTCGAACGTAGTTTGGCCAGCCAAAGTCTTTTCCAGGTGACGGACCAACACCAGCCTCTTCAAATACGCTCTGAACATCGTCAACCCCGAGCCCTTCTGCATTCACCCAAGCTAAATAAGTGGCAGCTTGTGGTATATATTCCAAACCTGGTAATCGGTTAATCTCTGTTTCAAGATAAGCTTGGTTGTCTCTTAAATAACTGAGTTGTGCTTGATACCAATCTTCACACTCTGTGAATGCGGTTTTGGTAGCAATAACCCCTAAATTATTAGCGGAAGGACACAACCCATCGGCTCCACGTTTAAACTTAGCGCGTATGGTCGGGTCTTCTATAATGGCAAAAGAAACACCAAACCCGGCAATATTAAAGGTCTTACTCGCTGCCATCAAAGTAATAGCCTGGTCGCCTATCTTACTTAACGTACCAGCCGGAATGTGTCTTTCGGTCTGGTCTAAAATAAGATCTGCATGGATTTCATCTGAACAAAGAATCACATTATGCTCCAAGCAAATCTGTTCAATCCTAGCTAACTCATCCGCGGTATAAACGCTGCCACATGGATTCATAGGATTACAAAGTAAAAATACTTTTGCATTTGGCTTAGCCGCTTGTTGTTCCAAGACATCAAAATCTAATTGCCAACGTCCGTCAGTCATAATTGTTCCAACGGTTAATGCTTGTAAGTCATGATGTTTGGCAGCGTTCAATATTGGTGGATAATTCGGAGATTGGGTAATAATGGCATCGCCTGGCTGACAAAACGCGCGTAAAACTACATTAAACGCAGGTACGACACCGGGAGTCCAAACTAGCCAACGTGGATCAATATGCCATTCGTATCGACGACTGAGCCACTGAGTTATTGCCTTTGTTGCCTCTTCATCGTGATAAGGGTTGTGATAGCCAAAAATGCCATGTTCGACCCTTTGGGCTAATGCCGATTGAACAGCCGTTGGTGTTTTAAATTCAGAGTCCGCCACCCACAAAGGCAATATGTCTTGGTTTTTGTATCGATTCCATTTTAAACATTGGGTTTCGCGTCGACTTGTCTCTTCAGCAAACCAGTTCTCTGTCATTATCCTTCCTTTTAACAATATTTAATTTCTAAAGCCCCATGCCACACACTTGTCATCTAAATGTAACAAAGTTGTCACACAGACAATCTAAACTTCGCGACTCTTAAATGGAGTACTTATGAGAATATCTAACTTAATCCGCATATCATCTGTCACGATTATCATTTCAGTTATCGTCATGGCAGGCCTCTTTTTTGTCGCTAAAACCAAGCTCGAAACCTCTGATAATAACTCTATTCAATTCCAACAATTTTATCGAATAATGACGATAGATTTACATCGTCACATACAAAATTATTTAAACACGGGTAACGCTGTTAGTTTAAGTGAGGCTGAGTCAGTCGTTGACGCGCTTCAAAAGCAACTTAACGCGTTAGGCGATCAAAATAAAGCGGTGCAAGCATTACAAGCAAAACTCACCGAGTTTAAAGAAAAAATGACTAACAAATACCGTGCCTTGGGTAAACTAAGCGGTAATGATCAGGCATTGCTCATCAATGCTGAGCGTGAAATGTTTGGCTATTCTGACAGTCTAATCGACTATGGTATTAGTGGTTATGACAATAACCCTAACACCGCAAAAAAATTCATTGAGCATGGATCTGAAGTCATGTCTCTAGTCAATCAACTTGGTGAAACAAGAGCAAAGTTTGTTGAGACCAGCGACCCCGCCCTCAAATCTGCGCTCACCTCTAATTTAAGCCAAATTCAACAAGTTGTTAAAAGCATTGGTCAACTGAGACTATTAGGTGTATTTGATGCGACCGACGAAGAAGATGATTTAGCGTCATTTTTTGGAGACAAAGAAGATAAAACCGATCTTGGTGAAGATATCATCAATGAATTACGTTCCATCTCGAACCGCTATCCGCGTGAGTTAGACAACACGCTTGAAACCATCTCAAAAAGAGTGCAAACCTTTAATGAAATAAATAGTGAAATGGCTGCGTTAGAGCAACTAACAGAAGCCGCCGCGAGCCAAGTATTAAAAAACCGAGAACTTACCTATCAAACATCCATTTATCTTACGCTAGCGGCACTCAGCTTAGTTGCCTTTGTCGGACTGCTTAACTATGCCGTTATGGTACGTCAAATATTGTATCCACTTCGCGAATTAAGAGACGCGTTTCAGCGCTTAGTTAACAGCGGGGAACTGACTAAAATAGACAACCAGTCTAATACTGAATTTGGTGAAATAGCGACATCTTTTAATCATATGTTAGACAATCAGGCACATGAAAACCGACAAAAGTCAGAACAGATGACTGTGGTTTCAAACGCTCTATCGGAGCTCGGTGAAAAGGTTGAGCGCATTTCTCATAGCACTCACGAAACCCAACAAAATGTGCATCAAGCCAAAAGCGTTTTATCCCAATTATCGGATATCAATACTCAACTAAATGACTTAGCAGAGGAAGTAGAAAGTTACGCCAAAGACACCGAAAAAGCGATGATTTCTGGTCGAAAAGGTGCAGAAGAAGTTCTAGCAGCAAACAGCAAAACCATTGAACAAATAGAAACCTCAAATGACACGGTTATGCAATTGCAAGGTAGCGTAACTGAAGTTCAACAGGTAATGGATGTTATCCGCTCAATTGCCGATCAAACCAATTTACTGGCGTTAAATGCCGCTATCGAATCTGCTCGTGCAGGCGAACATGGTCGTGGGTTCGCAGTTGTTGCAGATGAAGTCAGAAAGCTTGCGATGAAAACCCAGGAATCATTGGAAGATACAAGCCAAATACTTGAGCAACTGACTAGCTACAGCAACTTACTGCAATCAAACATTGAACAAATTGCGGTTTCCGGTCAACAACAAACCAGTATCGTTAATACACTAATTGAAACCACTAATGCGGTAGAGGAAAAAGCCTTGATGTCTGCACAGGTTTCGGCACAAACACTACAATGCGCTAACGAGCAACAAACTCATTTTGGTGACTTTGCCAATATGATGGATGACGTCAGTCGTCAAGTTGATGATGCGAGTCAGCAAGCTGCGGGTGTTCAGGAGTCAGTGACAGAACAATCTCACAGAATCAAAAGCACGTTCAACGACTAACGTGCTTTTGCGCTCAGGCTTGGCTATTGATTTGACTATTAAATTAATTATTGGTTAACAACCATATCAAAACCGCCATAAATAAGACGTTTGCCATCAAATGGCATATCGCCGAATAAGTGCTCGAACTCTTTGTCATTCTCGATGTCAGGCCACGCTTTAGTACGAGTTTCCTTGTCTGGCCACACTACCCAAGAAAAAACGACTGACTCACCCTCGTCGGCTTTTACCGCAAGTGGAAAAGAAGTTAGCTTGCCATCAGGGACATCGTCTCCCCAACACTCGACGACTTGTATAGCTCCATGTTTCCTAAATGCAGCTGCTAGCTTTTTTGCAAAGTCTATGTAGTCTTGTTTTTTATCATTGGCAACCGCCAATATATAACCGTCGATATATCCCATGTTGTTATTCCTTTTTTCAGGTATTTTTAGTTTGCCTAGTTTAAATAAAATTCGGCTTTTTTGAATGGCAAGAAAACCTATCTAAACTGGCTTGCGTCATTGTTAATGCAATTTGAACCTCAGCTAGCATCTCTTCAGTATCAATTAAGTTAAGCACACGCTGTACCTCATAAGCACCGTCGCAATGATGCGTCTTTTTAACCTCTAGAATAAGTTGAGGTTTGATGCTACCAGCGACATAAGCGCCCAACATGGCGCCTTTTAAAGTCGGTGGCAGTCTCTCTGTTACTAACCAGGGTGTCGTGTTGGCGTTGACTTCAACCAATACATCTTTTGATTGTTCAGCAAATTCAACAATTTTTCCAGCAATTTGAAAACCTTGTCTTGAAATAGGAGAATTCTGATAACGACTTATCGCATCTAATACGCTAGCCTTGTCAGTCAACTCAGTGAGCTGATCTAATGGTACTTGCTCAGAAGAAAATACTGGCTCGATTGTCAATAGGCTTGTCACGCCTACAAGTGAAGCAATAAGCCAATTTTGAAGGTTAACGTTGATTCTGTGAAGCCTACTGAAATATTGAGATTTCATAACGATGTACCATTTTTATACCGATATTTAAATGTAGCATTAATTTGTCAGGACCCAATATCGCAGATACAAAAAAGCCAGCAATATTGCTGGCTTCAAATTTATTTACACGGTTAAGTTTCAAGTTAACCTATTTAACATCAACGTAATTCGTTATACGTTCATCTCTTTAACATCATCCGGAACAACAAGTTTACCAGCTGTTTTTTCTTTTATTTCTTCAATGCTCACACCTGGTGCCACTTCTCTAAGCACAAACGCACCGTCTTCAATCTCTAATAGTGCCAAGTCTGTGATTACTTTGGTAATACAATTAACACCAGTCAAAGGTAAGGTGCACTTTTCCAGTAGCTTCGACTCACCTTTTTTATTGGCATGAGTCATAGTTACAATGATGTTATCAGCGCCAGCAACTAAATCCATTGCACCGCCCATACCTTTAACTAGTTTGCCAGGGATCATGTATGAGGCAATATTGCCCTCTTGGTCAACTTCAAACGCACCTAATACCGTCACGTCAACATGACCGCCGCGGATCATTGCAAAGCTTTCGGCTGAGCTAAAGATTGCTGCACCTTTAGCCGTAGTCACGGTTTCTTTACCCGCGTTAATCATATCCGCATCGACTTCCTCTTCCGTTGGATAAGGACCCATGCCTAATAGACCATTTTCTGATTGCAACATTACTTCGATGTCACTTGGTACGTAGTTCGCCGCAAGTGTAGGTATACCAATACCTAAATTGACATAATCGCCATCGTTAAATTCTTGGGCAACACGTTTTGCTATTTGTTCTCTTGATAGTGCCATTTTGCTCTCCTTATCCTCGTGTTGTCACTTTTTCGATGCGTTTTTCAAACGTACCTTGAATTACTCGGTCGATGTAAATACCCGGTGTGTGAATTTGTGTTGGATCTAACTCGCCCGGCTCTACAATTTCTTCTACTTCAAGGACAGTGATTTTACCTGCTGTCGCGGCCATTGGATTGAAGTTTTGAGCTGTATGGCGATAGATACAGTTGCCGTAGCGATCGGCTTTCCATGCTTTAACGATAGCAAAGTCACCAGTGATGCTTTCTTCTAAGATATAGTTTCGGCCATTGAACTCACGAGACTCTTTGCCCTCGCCTACTAGTGTTCCATAACCTGTCGCAGTGTAAAACGCTGGGATACCAGCGCCACCAGCTCTCATTTTTTCTGCCAGCGTTCCTTGTGGCGTTAATTCAACTTCTAGCTCACCGTTTAGTAGTTGTTGCTCAAACAAGGCGTTTTCGCCCACGTATGAAGAAACCATCTTTTTGATTTGCTTATCTTCTAGCAAGATACCTAAACCAAAACCATCAACACCACAGTTATTAGAGACAATCGTAAGCCCTTTGGTGCCCATCGTTTTAATTTGTGCAATCAGACCTTCTGGAATACCACATAAACCGAAGCCACCGGCGATGACCGTCATATCGTCTTTTAAGCCTGCCATTGCTTCTTCGTAGCTCGACACTACTTTGTCAAAACCTGACATAAATCTCCCCTTTGCATTGGAATTCAACGCGTTAGTATTTTATCTGTATTTATAATTTTGTTGATAAACCGATGTTTACACAATCTGCCAATAAACTCTCTACTTCTTTAGAGGAATAGAGCAAAAACTAGACACCAACTAGTAAACCGATTTTGACAGTGACTTATTAATACACTCCTTTGCTTACTTTGTGAATGTAAATCAGCCTAAAATAGCCTCATATCATACTAAGGTAGTAGTTCGAAGGTTTGGCCCTTTTGGTAAGCTCAATGCTCTAAATTCACCTCAAGGTGAACCATATTCGTTAGTCAAATTTTAACGGCAATTAAAAAGGAATAGTAATATGTCTGTGAGCGAACACCTAAACGGAAAAGTCGCCCTCGTTACTGGCTCAACAAGTGGCATCGGCTTGGCTACTGCCCACAAATTAGCGCAAGCAGGTTGCAATATTGTCTTACACGGTCTTATTGACAACCATGTCGGTAATGAATTGGCCGAGGAATTTACAAATAAATATCAGAACAAAACAGTGTTCAGTTCAGCTGACTTGTCCTCTTGTGATGCTATTGACTCTCTTTTCCAGTTGATTAGTGATAACTTTCATCAGCTTGATATTGTAGTAAACAATGCTGGAATCCAATTTACTTCACCGGTTGAGTCTTTTCCTTTAGAAAAATGGAACCTGATTTTAAATATCAGCCTGACCGCCGCCTTTTATGTAACTCAAAAAGCATTACCACTAATGCACAAAAACAACTGGGGCCGAATTATCAATATCGCTTCCGTACACGGCCTGGTAGGCTCAGTAAACAAATCAGCTTACGTCGCTGCGAAACACGGATTGATTGGACTAACGAAGGTCACTGGCATAGAACAAGCCAAGAACGGTGTCACTGCAAATGCAATTTGCCCAGGTTGGGTAGAAACGCCACTAATTAATGAGCAAATCGAAGCGATAGCTGCTGATGATGGAATTGATATTAGTGCAGCCAAACACAAACTTATCACCGCAAAACAACCTTTGCCTGAGATGGCCAAGGCCGAGCAAATTGCGGACATGGTACTATTTTTATGTAGCGAGTCAGCTGGCTCTATCACGGGCTCAGCTTTAGCTATTGATGGAGGCTGGACCGCACAATAACTGTGCGGTTTTTATCTTTTGTAATTAGCTAAAATTGATCAGGCCGCAGGAGGCGCAATATTAGCTGGCAGTGAGTCATTAACAAAATTACCAATGACTCGATATAACTCACGACATTCTTCAGGTACAAGATCTTCAAGATTCATGAAAGCGTGGATCATGTTTTCGAATTCGCGGATGACCACCCTGTTGCCCTTTGCTTTTAATTTATCAGCGTATTGAATACCCTCATCTCGCAATGGATCGCAACCCGCCACAATAACCAAGGTTTCTGGCATGGAATCACTTATGGGCCCAAACAAGGGTGAGCATGCCTCCCTGTCTTCATAATCATCAAAATAATTATCAAAGTACCACTGGATTCGAGTGCGCTCGAGTAAGTAACCTTCACCATTTTCTTGAACCGACGGCAAACTCATCGTGTAATCAAGAGACGGATAAATCAGTACTTGCTTAGTAAATGCTAGTTCTGAGTCGTCTTGTTGGCGCATGGTCAGCGTGGCGCAAATTGCCCCACCTGCACTATCGCCGCCGATATACAGTTCATCAGAGTAACGGACATTACTTAACACTTGGTGATATTTTTTTACCACCGCTTCACAATCATTTACTCCTGCAGGGTAAGGAAATTCTGGTGATAGCCTATAGTCAACGCTTATGACAATGCACTCTGCGGCTATGGCAATTTTACGACACATAGGATCATATAGCTCAGTACTGCCACACATATGACCACCGCCATGAAAATAGACCATAACAGGAAGCTCTTGCTTTGGATTAGGACTGTATACTCGAACCGGGATCTCGGTCTGATCGCACATAACTGAACGCTCTTCTGCATAGGCTATAGAAGGAATCTGAGTGACAAACCCTGATAACTTCGTTAAGTTCTCGCGAGCCAACTCAGGAGTTGGCATTATGCCATCTTCCCTAGCTTTATTAAGCGCTTCATTGACGTTATCAATAAAACCTTCTAAATGACTTGCTAATTCACCTCGCATGTCGCTTTCCTTAAAATGGTTATTCTATTAATGGGTATAGTGATTAGTTACCTAACTATCAAGTTTAAACCGATACACTTCTTTCGATTTCTACGCTTGCTTTTCAACTTGTTTGGTTAAAGGGTTGGTTTCTGGAAGAAAAAAGCTTCCCCAGAACATGGTAGAGCTCACCACACCTATTAATATAAATGCCACCTCAAAATCACCACCGTTAAGGTCGACTAAAATACCAAATATCCACAGCACAACCGTTGCGAACAGATAGCTGATTGACCAGAACAAACTAAATACAACAGTAATCTTATTTCCCGTCATATTTGGTAATTCGTGTGGAATTGAAACCAAAGCTGTGATTGGTAAAAAAATAAAGAAGCCCAAAATCATTGCAGCGATACTTTGTGCCAGGTCCGACTGCGAAAAGGACAAAATAAACACCATAGTGGTCACGACTAAACCAGACCATTTAATGACAGGGACTCGTTGTTTAATTCGTTTACTATAAATCATCCCGGCAATCGTACCGATAATTCCAAAGCCAATCACCACGGCACTCTCACTGACGCCTGCTTTTGGGTAAAAGGTAAACAAACAAATATAGAAAGCTAATAAGCCTGCATAACACAATGAATAAGCCCAGTTGAAGGAGTCTTTCAAGCCCTCTTTATATCCGTAGCGCTCTTCAACACTCTCAGGTGAGCTTGTTTCTGCCGTGCTCTTGTCGCTTGGCGACTCACCAAAGTCGACTAGCAGCCAAACCACGGCCAACGCTAGACTTATTAGACTGAATAACATCAAGCTGTTTTGCCAATTTCCAGTGAACAAGTTAATCGATGTCATAGAAGCGAGAATAATGGCAGTACCAATGTTAAACGCAACCGCATTTAGGCCGTTGATAGTGGAGCGCTCTTCAACACTGAACCAATGCATCACTATTGGGTTGAAATACACAATCATCAGAGCGCCGCCAAGGCCCATTAAGAACCGGCTGACCAGTAGAAGCTCGTAGGAGCTAGAAAGCGGTGTAAAAAAACCAATAGTAATCAATAGACCACTGACAAAAAAAGCATACTTAACCCCTAGTTTTAACGCCAACCAGGCGGCTACAAATGTACCGACAATTTTAGCAAAGGTAACCGCACCACTGATGAAGCTTGCAGAGGCATAACTTTCCAACTCCATTGACGCCATAATCTGCGTCATGCTTGCCGTGCCGCCTACCCAAGCCATAGCAAAAAGTACGTAACTTAAAAACACAATGGCTTCGACTAAATATTTATGCCTAATTTTCATAGTTGCTTATTTCTCGTGAATAAAATAGGGTTTTAGACTAACTGACGGGCATAAGAAAATAACTACTACCTTAGTTCACTATGCCATGATACAGAGTCTGTAATAATGCTCGAGGTACCTGAATTTTTAACAAGGAGTGGCAGGTTTGATTTGGTTGTCTATGGAAACGTGGTTAGTTTCTTTTGTAGCGCTTGGGTATTTGTTATTACTCTTTTTGATTGCCTACTATGGTCAAAAATTTTGGCCATCACTCGCTAAGAGACCTGCGGTTTACGCTCTATGTTTGGGTGTCAGTTGCACGAGTTGGGCGTTTTACGGAACGATCAGTCAAGCCGCTCATACTGGGTTTGGACTCGCACCTATTTATATAGGAACCATCGCATGTTTTTTATTTGCATGGCCATTGTTAATTAAGCTCCTTCGCGTCAGCAAACAACAAAATCTCACCTCTGTCGCAGACTTTATCGCCTGTAGGTTCAACCAAGCGCCTCACTTTGCCGCCATTATTACTATCATTGCCGTTATAGGAACTCTGCCTTATATCGCGTTACAATTAAGAGCCGTGAGTCAGTCGTTCGACTTAATTACAGGGAGTGTTCAGACTGGATTAACCACAACGCTGTTTGTTACCTTTGTTTTGATTGGGTTTAGTATCTTATTTGGCGCTCGCCATTCACAAGCCAACAGACAAAACCCTGGGCTGGTCATTGCTCTAGCATTTAGCTCCTTATTTAAGTTGTTTATCATTTTACTTGTTGGCTTTTATGTAACCTTTGTGTTGTTTGATGGTTGGCGTGACCTAACCCTTCAGCTTGAGGCGTTACAATCACTTGACCCTACTTTTCATCTGACTCAAGAAGACAACGAGTTAACAAGCAGTTATTTTACCTTTGCTCAAGTACTAATCGGCTTTGTTACCATTTTTGTTACACCTCCGCTCTATCACCTTATTGTTATCGAAAATGATAACGAGAAACAGTTGAAAAAGGCCAAGTGGTTGTATCCAGGCTATTTGTTATTGATCAACGTTTTTGTCCTGCCCATTGCAATAGCCGGTTTAGTCACCTTCCCTGGTGGTGCAATTAGCCCTGATACTTTTATGCTTACCTTGCCCTTGTACCACCAACAGTCCCTTTTGAGCCTATTAGTATTTTTAGGTGGTCTGGCTGCTGCGACAAGTATGGTAATAGTCGCATCAATTGTACTTAGCACACTAATTACGACAGAAATTGCCAACCCGATACTAATTAAAAGTCGTTTTGTTGGGCTTTTAACGTCAAATAAAAAGACGACAAAAACACAGCAAGCCTCTTCTCTCGGCCCTCTCCTGCTTTACATTAGAAGATGTGTCATCGCTGTAATACTACTTTTATCGTTATCGTTTGAACGGTTAATTTCTCAACAAAACGAACTGGCGAGCCTTGGCTTGTTATCTTTTGTCTTGCTCGCTCAATGTGCACCAGCCCTCATCGCCGCCTTATATTGGCGACAAGCAAGCTCTATGGGAGCGATGTGGGGATTAATCGCTGGTTGTTTGGTATGGATTTATTGTTTACTGATTCCGGCCGTCTGGCCAAACCTAGACCTCAACCAATATGGATTGTTTGGAATTCAGGCCTTAAAACCAACCGCTTTGTTTGGTTTATCAAATCTCGACTGGATTAGTCATGGCCTTTTAATGTCATTGGCTGGCAATGTCCTTACATTCTTAATTATTTCAAAAAACACTCCACGTACTATTGGCGAAAGACTTCAAGCAAATCTATTCATCCAAAAGCCCAGTCAAAACGGGCGAGACAACAACCATATCACGCAACTTACCTACAAGGACCTTACCGACTTAGTTCAGAGGTTTGTCGATACAGACACCCTACACAAGTTAAAACGCCATTGGCCAGCCGACATTAACTTGTCACAACAGGCCCGCCACTTAGATATTCAAGAAGCTCAAAAAGCCATGTCTTCTGTACTAGGTTCAGCGTCAACAAGGCTTGTTCTCAGCGCAGTTACACAACATAAAACTGACAATATTCACTCTCTTGAACATGTCGCCAATATTGTTGATGAAGCATCTCGTCTCTATGAGTTTAACCGTGAGTTATTACAAGCGGGTGTTGAGAACATTGCTCAGGGAATAAGTGTTATAAATTCTGATATGCAATTAGTCGCTTGGAATAGCCGCTATATAGAGTTGTTAGATTTCCCTCCTGGCTTTTTGGTCTCTGGAATGCCTATTGAAAAAGTCATTCGATTTAATGCCCAAAGGGATATGATTCAAGGGAGCGACACCGAGGCTATCGTCAAAAAACGACTTGATTTTATGCGCCGTGGTCAGAGCCACAATTCTCAGCGAACCCTTCCATCAGGGATTGTCATCGAAATTCGAGGTCAAGCAATGCCAGGAGGCGGATTTGTTAGTACTTATACCGATATAACGGCACATATTCAGGCTGAACAAGCATTGAAGCTAGCCAATGAAACGTTAGAAAAAAGAGTAGAGGAAAGAACTGCTGAGCTTTCATTAGCGAAAGCGGAAGCAGAAGCTGCCTATAAGAGCAAAACGCGTTTTTTGGCAGCTGCGAGTCACGATCTTATGCAGCCTTTTAATGCCCTCTCACTTTTTACGTCCATGTTGAAGCACAAAGCTGACAGTTCTGACATCTCGGAACTTGCTGAGAATATTGAGGACTCCTTGCAAGTTGTTGAAGACTTGTTATCGGACTTGGTTCAGATAAGTAAGCTCGACAATGGAAATCAAAAAGTAGATAAACAATCATTTGCTTTAAACGACGTGTTAATTCCTTTAAAAAATGAGTTTACGGTATTGGCTACACAGCTAGATATCTCCTTTAGCTGCCACCTATCATCATTATGGGTTCATACAGACAAACGGATGTTGCGCCGTATACTGCAAAACTTTCTAGCTAATGCGTTTCACTACGCACCGTCCGCAAATGAACAGTTGCCACATCGACCTGTCCGCATCGTTTTAGGCGTTAGACGGACTTCAACTGGGATTCAAATCCAAGTACACGATAATGGTAAAGGCATTCCAAATTCTAAATTAACAACCATTTTTAAAGAGTTCGAACGCTTGGAACAAACGAGAGAAACCCCCGGCCTAGGCCTTGGACTGGCTATTTGTGAACGAATTTCGACACTTATCGATTGCCCAATTCACGTTCATTCTAACTATGGTAAAGGGGTTTATTTTGGCGTTGAATTAGTGAGTTGCCCAGCACCAATAAATGCGACGAGTAAAGAGGCCGTAATTTTAAGTAATGAAAAGTTCGATACTCAAAAAACCATTGCCGTTATAGACAACGAACCATTAATTGTCACCGCACTTAAAAAGCAACTTGAAAATTGGGGCTTTGAGGTTATTGCCGCTCAAAATAAGGAGCAACTTTTAGAGAGTATCAAACAACATAGAGGCGATGTGGATTTGGTGCTCGCCGATTATCATTTAGATAATGATGAAACCGGTTTAGGGGTAATAAACGCAATTAAAGACCGTTATTCCCATTGGTCTGGCCCGGTGATCATTTGTTCGGCTGACCCATCAGAGACATTAAGACAGACGTGTATTGATAATAATTTTGGCTTCATAAGAAAGCCGGTAAAAGGCCCGGCTCTGAAGAAAAAGTTGAAAAGCGCATTACAGAGTTAAGAACAGAGTTAATGACAATTAACTAGCGTTTAGCTGAAGTTGTTGAAAAGCCATTCCCGCAAGCGTGCGATTGTTAACTTGAAGCTTCTCTAATATGGCAGAAACGTGCTTTTTAACGGTTGTTTCTTTGATATCTAGCTCATAAGCAATTTGTTTATTGAGTTGTCCGTGAGCGATGAGGCTAAGTACTTTATACTGCTGAGGTGTAAGCTCTGATAATTGCTTAGTTAGCTTTCTTCGAGCTTCAACTTCAGGGTTACTGGCGACATTTTCGATATCTAATACCGCGCTGGGTAACCATGTTTCCCCATCCAAAACAGTATTTATAGCAGCAGAAATTGTTTCAAGATCCGAAGATTTAGGAATAAATGCCGAGGCACCAAAATCTATTGCTTGCAGCATAATTTCGGCTTGTTCATCGGCGGATACCATAATAACTTCGATATCGGGGAAGTGATTGAGTATTTGAGTTAAGGCCACAAACCCTTTGTTGCCGGGCATGTGAAGGTCAAGAAATATTAAGTCCACATCAGGCGTATCATTGAGGAAGCGCATCATTTCATTAGCGTCATTCGCTTCAATCAATTGACAGTCTAAGTTTTCGGTAACACAGGCATGTGTCACGGCTTGCTTTAACGCACTACGAAACAATGGGTGATCATCAGCTATCAACACATTAAGCTGCGTATTTATTTCTTCCATAACCTACTTCCTCTTCAAGCTATTTCAAGATTATTTAATCACTAAAACCGTTTATAGAACAATACGTAAATACGAAAACACACTCAATTTGAGTGTGTTTTGATTCAGTTACACAAAAGAAGGCTTAGAAACGATAACCAACAGTGACGTGTAGCGTTCTAGGGTCTCCATAGTAGCTAGCCAACGTCGTATCACCACCTAGACCAGGTGTCCAAGAGCCATCTTCATTTTGCGCAGCGAAGGCATAACCTCCCACCATGTACTCTTCGTCCGTTAGATTTTTGGCATGAATACCACCATACCAATTACCTTCGGTACTCTCCCAAGTCACACCCACATTGACCATGCCATAACCTTCTTGATATAGAGAGTCGCTGTCCTCGAACAAACGGTAATCATCGCGATAATAATAACCGCCATTGACAACAAAGTAGCCCATGTCACTCTCGATGAGGTAATTAGCCGATAGAGCCAAGGTATAATCAGGTGTATTTGCTAACCCCACTAATGGTGTGGCTATCTTACTGTCTTCTTCTATCTCGGCATCTAACCAACCAAATGCAACATCAAAGCTAAGCATATCAGTCGCAGCGTAGCTAATTTCAGCTTCTATACCTTTAACAGTTGAACCTTTTACGTTGCCTAAGTTTTGGTTAAGCACAGTAGCATCATTTGGATCAGGGGTTACAACGATATACTGTCGGTCTGTGTGATCGATACTGAAGGCCGTTATGTTTGTTCTTAACTGTTTATTCCAGTCCTTTTTAATACCTAACTCAAAAGAATCAACAATTTCAGGGTTAGCGGCCTCTTCATTTGTAGATGCCCTTGGGTTAAAGGTACCTGACTTAAAGCCTTGGGAATAGCTGGCAAATAACATGGTGTTATCGTCCATTTGATATTCCAAACCGATTCTTGGTGTAAAGCGCGACCAATCTGCGGTTTTCCCAGCATCTAAAGTACCATCGTTGTTACTGTCAGTGCCTAATACTTGCGGAAATACCAAATTTGGGTCTCTAGTGTAACCGTCTATCCAATTTGAACGTGGATAAACATTAAAGATCTGCACACCGTTATTAACAAATGCTGTTTTTTCTTCTCTTGTATAGCGTGCACCAACAGTGAGTGACAAGTTCGAATTTAAATCGAAGCTACTTTGCGCATAGACTGCTTGGCTGTTGGAGTTGTTACAACCGGTTACTTCTCGGGTAAAACCGGTTGCAACCCCAGGGAACAAGGCTCGACCTAAAACACCTAATACTGCATCAAAATGACCGCACGACTCGCCGTCATAGGCATAAATACCAGCGACTAGCTTGTAGCTTTCACCTGAGTAGTTGAACTGTAATTCATGACTGGTATTTTCATCATCGTAGATTGCTGGTACATCAAAAATATCCAACGCCGTATTATCAAAATCAATGTTGGTGTCTGAGTAGCCCTCACGACTCGCACCGATGTACTTAATTGATAAATCATCATTGACCGAATAATCAATTGTTAAACTAAGACCATCCAGTTCCACTTTGTTTTCAGTCGGAAGGCTCGTATAAGAGTCATAAACACTATCAGGTACAGGTGCGTCAGTTAGCATACTTGGTAACAAGCGATAACCACCTTTCGCATTTGAGTCGTCAGTCGTTTGGTCCCAAGCTAGGCGGAAAAACAAATCGTCATTGGCTTGATACTCTAGCGTTAATCTAGCCGCGGTTAGGTCTTTATTATAGTTTTCGGTGTCTTGATCGCCCAAGTTATCAGCGACCGTTAAAAACTCACCAAAGCCATCGCGATTTAAGTTTGCATAACCAAAACCAACATATAGTTGGTCTTCAATTAATGGGATTTGGCCTGTTACCTTTAAGTCTCTTTGACTGTATGAGCCCAATGTTGCGCGAACATCAAACTCACTGTCACCAGACATTGGTTTAGTCACATATTTAATGGCGCCACCAATGGTGTTTTTGCCGTAAAGCGTGCCTTGTGGACCTCGTAATACCTCGATACGTTGGACATCCAACAAATCTATAACCGCCCCCTGTGGACGAGCCATATAAACATCATCGATATAAATACCCACTCCTGGCTCATAGCCCCAAAGCGGGTCTTGCTGACCGACACCACGAATGAACGCCGTTAGGGTTGAGTTGGTACCTCGGCTTGTTTGTAATGTGGTATTTGGAGAAAATTGTTGGATTTCAGTTAAATCTTCGATACCTGCTTCGATTAGGTCAGACTCACTCACTGAGGTTACCGCTACTGGCACTTCTTGTAGATTTTCAACGGACTTACGTGCCGTTACTTCAATAACCTCTAGTCCTTGCTTTTTCGCTTTTGTATCTTCTTCAGCCACGACTTTTGATGACCAAGTCATGGTCGAAATGGCACTTAATACCGCCATAGAAACAAGTGATTTAGTAATATTTGTTGGATTCATCTTGTTACCCTGTTTTATTTTTTATTATTTGACTATTTCACCCTACGCCAACTCAATCCAAATTTAATTTGTACCTTAGTAGTATATGAAATAAAATTTTGTTTTTATTTTTTAAATACAACAAGTTAACCACCCAGACCAAACCAACTTTTAATTATAAAGTCCGTCAAAGGTAAAGAGCTAGGTAAAAAATATGGTTGTAACACGTCACTGTGTTCTTGCTTAATTGGCCAACCATGTCCCAAAGATTTGTATTCTAGGTGCTGAACCTTAATAGCGACCGAACCAGACTGGTCTATTCGCGTCCAATGATGAATAGCGGGTCCTAGACTCGGTTTTTCTGGACCGATAACCACTGCTTGTGATGCTTTCGTATATTGTTGTGCCGTTCGTTTTGAATTAATCGGGTTTACAATTTCATCAGCAGTACCTGAAACAATGATGATGTGGCGCTTTTTCCCTTCTGCAAACAACTCAGCACCTTGTAAGATAGAAGCACTCAATTGTTTTACTGAATGTGCAGGGCCTGATTTCATACATGAAATTGCTTCAGTTAACGTTGATGCACAAGGATATGGCAACCCTGCAACAACAGCTAAACCACGATATAACTCAGGGTTTTGTGTAAATACAGCGTTCGCCATAGCACCTCCAGCAGAGAGCCCAATCAGATAATTCTCCGATGTATTAACAGACTTTTCTGCTAAAAGAGTGAAATTAACAATACTTTTATGCTCACCTGAGCCCTTTTGAGTGTCATTGTTGGAAAACCAATTGAAACATAGCTGGGGATTATTTTGGCTTGATTGCTCTATGATAAGTAAGTTTAATTGATAATTTTCGGCAGCCTGAAGCAAACCGCTATTATCAGCAAACGTCTCACCTGTTTGTGTACAACCATGTAACAAAACAAGTAGAGGTCTTTTATCACCATTTAAAATTAAATTAGCCGCTAGGTTCCCTGGGTTTTTATCAACTGAGAGAATAAGTGGAGTCATTTTCTGTTTCACACTTCGGTCGGTACTCGTACCAGCAAAGCTTAATTTAGTTTGCACAATGTTGACTGATATTAGACAGCATAATAGGAGCGACCTAATACAAGCTCTGGTCTTTGATAAATTGTTAAATAACATGATCTTCCTTTGTGTAAGTCCGTTAGATAGTCTCACAAGTCAACGTTACTTAAGTCTTTTTAACAATGCTACTTTAGTCTCCAATACCGTACACAAATTTGACACATCATTTACGTAGCCCAATAAACAAGCTATAAATATGGTTAGTACTTGTACAATTTAAAAAACCACTTTATCTTGCTCTTTGAGGTCTGGTTTGATCTTGTACATTTGAAATTTGCATTGGAGCCGCTTTTGTCAATACAATTTTTAGCCAAACAACCTATCTTCGATTCATCTCAAGACGTCATGGGTTATGAGCTTTTGTACCGAGATTCAGAAAAGAATGCCTTTCCAGCGGGAATGACCGACGAAGAAGCTTCGGCTCGTATGTTCTACGAAACGGCACTATTTCACGGTATCAATAGCGTAACCGAAAAGCGCAAAGCCTTTGTTAACTTATGTGATAAGAGTGTTCTAAGAAAAATACCGAACTTAATCCCTCGAGATAATTTGATAATTGAAATAGTCGAACGCAGTTGCGTAGACGACTCAACCGTTTCCGCAATTGCAGAACTACACAAACTCGGTTACGTATTTGCTCTGGATGACTATGATTTTGAAAAAAAGTGGCAACGGTTATCATCTTATATCAGTTACGTGAAGTTCGATATTCCTGAGGATACCGTTGATATTCCTGATACAGTCCAACGTATCAAAAAAGACTTTCCCGATGTTAAACTCATCGCAGAACGTATCGAAACACAAGAGCAGGCCGACTTTGCGATCAAACATGGTGTTGATTATTTACAGGGCTATTTCTTCGCAAAGCCACAGGTCATGAAGTTTCAAAATATCGATCCCTCAAAGGTTGTCGCGTTAGAACTGGTAAACTGTCTGACTCAAGATATGTTAGATTTTGATCGAATCGCAACAATTCTAAAGCGAGATATTAGCCTCACTGCTCGAGTGATTAAACTGGCCAATATTTCACTTCAATTTCGAAACATCACCATTTCAAGCATCAATAAAGCCGTGATTTACCTCGGTGAAGATACGATGCGGAAATTTATTTCAGTCGTTGCGGTGACAAAATTAGCAGACGACAAGCCAAATGAATTAGTGTTACTTGGCTTGCGCCGGGCACTCTTTGTACAAAATTTACCAAAGCTTATAGGTCGCCAACCTAGTCCAACTGGCTTTCTAGTCGGCATCATGTCGGTTTTGGATGCGATTTTGAATACGACAATGGAAGACGTAGTCGAAAAATTAGCGCTTCAGGACAAGCTAGCACAGTCATTATTGAACTATGAAGGCCAATACGGGTGCTGCTTAAAACTGGTTAAATACGTAGAAGTGGGTGACTGGGATGGCGTTATCAATCAAATTCAAAAACACTTTCCTGGACAAGAATTCGATATCGACTTTTTGTATCACGAAGCCGGCGAAGAGGCCGAGCGCCTGTTAAGCACCTAACGTTACTATAAAGGTTATTGCTAACGTTAATGGATAATTGTTTATAGGACTATCTTGTTATTGTGAGCATTGCTCAATCATTTGTAGCTTTTGTCCTCTCGTTAGCTTTTTGACGGCGATTTCTCGCTGCGTCGCCGAACTTCTAGACTCCGCCGCCTCTTGATAAACCATTGTGACAGGCGTTCTAACACGAGTATACTTCGCGCCTTTTTTGGCATTGTGTTGATTGAGGCGACGCTCACAATCTGTTGTTATTCCTGTATAAAGTGTGTCGTCAGCACATTTTAGTATATAAACAAACCAGCCCATGGTTTAACCTATTCAATCCTGTCTTTTCAATTTTATTTACTAGCTTAGCGTCTATTTTGTCCTAAAGTACAACTAAAACTGTCGCTAAGCACCATTTTAATTCCCAAAGAAAAAGGCAATACGATTGCTTAAATATTGATATTCGGGTAGTCTTCAGCGCCTTTTGTTTTTAGGTTTTGAGTCCATTTATAACGTAACGATTATAATGGGAACAACACCGCCTCCAAGACAATTACCTTTTTTTTCTAGCAAGCGAGACAACATGCATTTTACCGAGTTAAACCTAAGCGAAGCAATACTAAAAGCCATTGCGGAGCAAGGTTACGATTCACCCTCTCCTATTCAAGCCAAAGCGATTCCTGCTGTATTAGCAGGTAATGATGTCATGGCCGCCGCCCAGACTGGTACAGGTAAAACGGCTGGTTTTACCTTGCCGTTGTTAGAAAAGTTAAGAAAAGGCAAACTAACCAAGTCAAATCAAGTACGCGCTTTAGTCCTAACTCCAACTCGTGAGTTAGCAGCCCAAGTGGCCGATAGCGTCGCTACCTATGGCAAACACTTAGATCTTCGATCTGCTGTGGTTTTTGGTGGTGTTAAAATAAACCCACAAATGATGGCACTTCGCAAAGGGGTTGATATTTTAATTGCAACGCCAGGTCGATTACTCGATTTATACAGTCAAAATGCGGTTAAGTTCGACCAACTCGAAGTATTAGTTCTAGATGAAGCAGACCGAATGCTTGACATGGGTTTTATTCATGACATCAAAAAGATCATAAAAATGTTGCCAACAAAGCGTCAGAATCTGATGTTCTCTGCAACTTTTTCTGATGACATAAAAACCTTAGCGCAAGGGTTAATGAACGACCCTGTACACATTTCAGTGACACCAGCAAATACAACGACAAAGTTGGTTGAGCAAACACTTTATAACGTTGATCAGGGCCGTAAAGGCAAGTTGTTGATCAAGTTAATAAAACAAAATGATTGGCAGCAGGTGCTTGTTTTTAGCCGCACTAAACACGGTGCCAACCGCATTGCCAAAAACCTAGATGCAAAAGGTATCAGTGCGGCTGCGATTCATGGGAATAAAAGCCAAGGTGCTAGAACCAAAGCGCTAGCTAACTTCAAAAACAAATCAATTCGAGTATTAGTCGCGACAGATATAGCCGCGCGCGGCTTGGACATCGAGCAACTACCACAAGTAGTCAACTTCGACTTACCTCAAGTCGCAGAAGACTATGTCCACAGAATTGGTCGTACCGGTCGAGCAGGTGCTTCGGGGCATGCGGTTTCTTTAGTCAGTGGTGATGAATTTAAAAACTTAACGGATATAGAGCAGTTAATCCAACAGCATATTCCGCGTCAAGTAGATGAAGAGTTTGTCCCTCAAATGCCTCTAGCTGAAGCTAAGCCAATTAAGCCACCTAAAAAGAAAAAGCCTAAAAAGAACAAGGTGAAATCGGCTAATTCAACCGATGAACTTCCGCAGCAAAGCAAACAATCAGTGGCACCGGAAAAACAAAACGCCAAGCCAAAGCCAAGACGTAAACCGAACCAAAACAGAAAATCTAAACCTCAAGATTCGGCTAATCATCAAGCCAAACCTGATAATAAGGCAAAGCGCAAAAGTGCTAAGCCAGGTTCGAGTAAGTCCAATAATGCGAAACCTAACCGTGGTAAGTCTCATCGAGCCAACTCGAATAACGACAGCCGCAGTAACTCAACCTCAGGTAATAATAAAAACAAAGCATAAGCTTGTTGATCTGAGTCAACACCTCGTTAAAAACCGTTGTAATTCTGATAAAGGGTAATTGCTTACCCTTTTTTTGCACAGTACACTTTAGATATCTAAATGATAATAGAGAAGTCACTGTGCACGGTTCTTTCGTTCTTGAAATAATATACATCCTTCTTGCCGCTGTTCTCATTGTACCCATTTGCCAAGCCTTAAAGCTTGGTGCAGTTCCCGGCTTTTTGATATCCGGAATTGTGATAGGCCCAAGTGCCCTTGGCTTAGTGAGTAATGTAGAAACCATCAGCCACACTAGTGAGTTTGGTGTTGTGTTGCTTCTCTTTATCATTGGTACTGAAATGAAGCCTGCGTTTTTGTGGAAGATAAAAAACTTAGTTTTTGGTCTCGGCAGTTTGCAGATACTACTTAGTGCCCTATTTATCGGCAGCCTTTCTTTTTGGTTATTTGGGATTGAGACTAACAGTGCTATCGTCATCGGCCTTGCATTGGCCCTTTCTTCAACCGCATTTGTCTTGCAAATTCTGACAGACAAAAGGCAATTAACCAGTGAGACTGGGCGAGCATCCGTTGCGATTTTGCTAATGCAAGACTTGGCTGTCGTGCCCTTACTTGCCCTTATTCCACTGTTAGCGAGTAACAGTTCGGTGACGGGCAGTCTCGGAGGAGCAATTCTTCAGTCAGTCATAATTCTAGCTTTAGTGTTATTAGCTGGGCGTTATTTATTAAACCCCATTTTACATTTGGTTGCTAAAAGCGCTAATTCAGAGGTATTCACAGCTGTTGCTGTCCTGATCGTACTTGGTACCGCCTACTTAACAGAAATAGCTGGTTTATCGATGGCAATGGGAGCATTTTTAGCCGGCCTGTTAATTTCAGATTCGGCTTATCGCCATCAAATAAAAGCAGAAATACAGCCTTTTAGAGGCTTATTACTCGGTATATTTTTTGTTTCCATGGGCATGTCCTTAAACCTGAGCGTTTTGTTTAGTGCTCCTTTGGTGCTTTTAGGTGCAACGATTTTATTAATGGCCACCAAACTTTTGGTTTTAACCCCGTTAGTAAAACTATTTGGCTTTAGTTGGAAAAAGTCTCTTTCGGTGGGTCTTATATTAGGTCAAGGGGGCGAATTTGCATTAGTACTATTCGCCTTAGCGTTTAATCAACAGATACTGCCACAACACCTTTTTGAACAACTTATGTTAGTCGTTCTGCTAAGTATGTTAATTACCCCATTATTGACCGCCTTGGCGTTTCATATTCAACAAAAAGACGAAGCGCTGGCTATTCCCACCCAAGCGGCTCCCAATGAGGAAGTTGTGCAAGGGCGTGTTGTTATTGCTGGTTTTGGCCGCGTCGGCCGAGCGGTAGCTAAAGTAGTGGCTAACGCCGGTATTCCCTATATCGCATTCGATAAAAGCGCCAATATTGTTAATCGCTACAAAGATGACTATCCGGTGTTTTTTGGTGATGTCACTCAAACCTCTTTACTCAAATCTGGAGGACTACAACAAGCCGCAAGCGTCATCATTACCGTGAATTCACCTGAAGATGCAAAAGAGTTAGTGACGACGCTGAGAGCCGCGCATGCAGACTTGCCTATTTACGTTCGAGGCCATAACAGCGAAATTTGTCGTAAATTAATCGAGCTCGGAGCCAATCGAGTAATTTCGGAAAATATTGAAGTGAGTCTAGAGCTTAGCGAACAGGTTCTTGCTGACTTTGGCGTCGATGAACTAACGATAGACCAGCAGTTAACCGCATTTAGAGAAAATTATTATAAAAAAATCTGAATTTCGACCGATAATGTATTGAGGTAGTGCTAATCACTGCCTCGCTAATTGTCGGAGTTAAGTTGTCAGATGGTTCACATTTATAAGCGGTTTTATTTTTTATTGGTTGCGTTTGTCATTGTAAGCCTTACTAGTTGTGGTTCTAGTGATAGCGATGATGACACGAGTGAACCACCACAAGCCTTTTCAGTCCAGGTTAGTCCATCGACTATTGAGCTTTTAGTCGGCCAACAATCACAGCTCAACTATTTAATTACAAATGCAACTGTTACAGACGTAACAGTGAGCATCAACCAAGCAAGCCAATATGGCTCTTTAACCATTAACAACGCCAATCAAACGATGACTTTTATTGCAGGAAACCAAGTCGGCAGTGACGAAGTCATCTTAGAGTTTTCAAATGGTGAACAGTCTGTCACCGTCAACCTGAATGTCACTATAACTAGTAATAGTGACGGCAATGATGGTGGAGACGGGAGCGACGACGGAAATGGGGACGGTTCAACCACCCCCTCTGACCTAAAGTTCGTCAAATGGCCATCCGATTACATCACCCTATTTGAAGGCGAAGAAGTTACGCTTAACCTGAACAGAAACTTTGCGGTTGGTGACCCCGACGTCATTGAAAACTTCTACATGAATGCGGCCAATATGACAGGCCAACTTTCTGAAGATAAAACCCAATATACAATCAAAGCAGGTGGTGGTGAGTCTGATACGTATGGTGAGCTTTTGGCTGTGACAGAAGTGAACGGTATCGTCCACGAAGAACTTTTACAAATTATTTTCTACAACAAAAATAGGGACTTAACTACAGACGTTGCGCCCGTTATCGCCCTCATTGAACCAGAGCTCACACTTTCTCATGGTGTTACAAACTCGATGGTATTTGATGTTTACGACCCTGACTCTGATCGCATCTCCTATCGTGTTATTAGCAGCCCAATTAACGTTAATACCCATGTGCATAGAACACCACAAGGGTTCGAGCTATCTGCGTCTATGCTGTCAACAAATGATTCAATTGATTCTCAACAAGACGCTCAACAGGCCATCACTCTTGAAGTAAGTGACGCTCACTTAACCCACCAAGTTGATATTGCAATTATTGAAGCAGCAGAACAAAGCCAAGCGACAAATTTAGGTAACAACAGTATCAGTTTGAACAACGAGCCGCCCAAAATATTTATCGAAGAAAACGTCACCGTCAGCCTCATCAAGGAATTATCCGGACAAGAAACCGATACCATCGCGACTTTTGCTTATGTTCTCGAAGATGAAACGCCGAATTTTGTTGAGTTAAGTGCGACTAGTACTAGTACTAGTACCGATTTTAGCTTTGAATTCAATTACCCTTACGTCTCCGTCTTCGCCGACGATGTATCTAATTTAGAAGATGAGCAAGTTACTTTGATTGCGAACGACGGGAGTTTTCAAAGTAAGTTAACTTTCCATCTTTATGTTCAAGACAATTACACGGAGTTTTTGGGGGGAAATGTTAATGTTGCTCCAATTATCGAGGCAGACCCTATTCCACCAGTATTAGAAACAAAAAGCATACAGTTTGACGTCAGTGGTTCTGATTTTGAAGGGCACGACTTTACAATTAGCGCGCGCACTGACGAAAGTTATGTAACCGCGCTGGTCGATGGCATGTCAGTTAACTTAACAACGATGTTACTCGCCGAAACTGAGGCTGTTACAACGGACATCGAACTCATCGCAACCGACGTTTTTGGTAGCGCCCGATCACTTTCACTTCCATTAGAAATCTACAAAAATACGCCCCCTGTAATCAATACTGATGCAGTCGCAGTCGATATTGTTAGTGGCGCTAGCTTATCGATCCCCATTGTCGTAAATGATGTTGATGAGGAGGGGCTTACCCCTGAATTTATCTATGACGACTCAGATTTAACCATCAGCTTTGCAAACGGTATTGCCACTATAGAAGCCGCATCGGTAGAGCAAGAAACGTCAGGAAGCGTAATCATCAGAGCATCGGATGAGTTTGGTGCAACGACTGAAATAGAGCTTCCACTGATCATCCGAATCAATAATCAGCCACCCTCAATCACGGTTGCAAGTAATAATGTAACCATCGCGCCCGGACAGTCTGAGTCTATCTTGCTTACCTATGCCGACCCTGATGGAACCGCCTTAACGATCAGCCGATTCACCAGCGATCCATTATTGACCTTTTCTTACAATCAAACATCTGGCGAGTTGACATTAAGTTTGGACCCTAGCGCAGAGTTTCAGCAAAGTATGACGTTTACCACAATTGCATCTGATGGCTTTATTGAAGTATCAGAAACAATCACCGTAGACGTACCTGTAGCCCCAGAGCCTCCATCGTTGAACATTGAGTTATTTAACCCAAGTGTGAGCGAGGGTAACTTCCAGATAATCAATTTCGAAGCGAATGATGTGAACGGCGACAATGTCATCATCACCACTGCGGACGGTGGTAACAATAACGTCGATGAACTTATCATCACTCAACTCGGTGATAGTTTGAGAATAGATGTGCCTGACAATGTTTTAAGTGAAGAAAGTTATTTGATCGAAATCATTGCAACAGACGATAGCAGCAGTCAATTATCAACCTCACAAGTTATCGAAATAACGGCGATACCAGAAAACGATCCGCCGGAAATAACATTAAGCCAGCCGTTTATAAACCTAATTAACGACTACCAAGTGAGTTTGCCATATACCATCGTCGATATAGACAATTCACCAAGCGAGCTGACCATCCAAGTATTGGACGCCAATTTTGATCCAATTCCGAATACGATTGACGTTGTAGGTTTCGATATTAATGGGATAATTTTAAGAGCCCAATCCAAAGGTGCGGTCATCAATAACGAAGAAATCGTAATACGGGTTACAGACGCAGATAATACATCCAGTTTTGCGACCTTGTTGGTCAATAAATCCTTAGAAAACGCCCCACCTGAAATAGATTATAACTTCAGTCCAAAACTGATAGATATGGGCGACAATTCGTCTGTTAATGTAATTTATTACTTCGATGACCCTGATATTCATGATGAGACTAATTTACCAGAAGATACTGTATCTGTGGTTTCGGTAGGTACAGATAATCAATTTGGTAACGAAAATGTTGTGTCGATTTCTAATTTAACTCCATTCAGTAATAGAGTTGAATTTACCATTAATACCCAAGACGTCGTTCTGGCCGACACAGAATCTCGTACGCCGGTATCTATCGCCATTATTCTCACAGATGGTTATGTATCTGTATTAGAAAACATCCAGGTTGATGTAAGAGACGAAGACTTATAAATTTTGATAAAAGCACTTGCTACTGAGTCTAAATGAACGTTAAATAAAGCTTTATTTAGGCTTGGAGCGCATTATGACTCACCCGGAGCACTACCCTCTTACTGATTTTATCGAATACCCTGAACATGAAATGCTCGAACGCTCAAACGCGTATTACAACGAGATAAAACGCCGTCACAGTATCCGTATGTTTTCATCAAGACCCGTCCCGCAGTCGATTATTGAAAATTGCATCAAAGCCGCTGGCACAGCACCTAGTGGTGCGAACCATCAGCCTTGGCATTTTGTTGCTATTCACAGCCACGATGTTAAAAAACAAATTCGCGAACACGCCGAAAAGCACGAACAAGGCTTTTATGAAGGTAGAGCGGGAGAAGAGTGGTTAAACGCTCTTAAACCTTTGGGTACAGACGCTGAGAAACCATTTTTAGAACATGCGCCTTGGCTCATTGCCGTGTTCAGCCAGAAAAAAGGCGGTGTTCGTGCCGAAGATAAAAATACCAATTACTATGTCCATGAATCAGTGGGGTTAGCCACTGGCTTTTTAATAAATGCATTACATCACAGCGGCCTTGCTACACTGACTCATACTCCTAAGCCAATGCAATTTTTAACAAAAGTCTGTAACCGCCCAGAAAATGAAAGACCTTTTATGCTATTAGTCGTCGGCTACCCGGCAGAAAATGCAACAATTCCCCATCATTCAACCATTAAAAAACCTTTGAGTGATATTGCGACGTTTTTGTAAAAAAACACCTCGATTTGTTTATATTTGCACTATTTTTAAGAGATTAATTAATGAAATACAGTAAGTTAGGGCACAGTCAATTAGATGTTTCTCGAGTCTGTTTAGGTTCAATGACCTGGGGCGTTCAGAACAATCAAGCGGATGCCAATGAGCAAATTAATTATGCTCTGACGAAAGGCGTCAACTTTGTTGATACGGCAGAGCTTTACCCTGTCCCACCATCGGGCGAAAAGTATGGTGAGACTGAGCGTATCATTGGTCGCTATCTCAACCAACATCCAGACAAGCGCCAAGACATTATCCTTGCCACAAAGATAGCTGGCAACGGCTTACCTTGGATTAGAAATGCTCAGGACATCGATGGCAAGTCCATAAAGAAAGCCGTCGATGAGTCACTTAGTAGACTGCAAACAGACTATATCGATTTGTTTCAACTACATTGGCCAAATCGGACGTCACCTCATTTTGCCAAGCATCGTCCTAACCAAGTTCGTTTCTCCGAATTAGACAAGGCACATGAAATTGCTTTGATGCACGAAACTCTCGACGCCCTACAAGGCTGCATTCGCCAAGGAAAAGTTCGTTTTTGTGGTTTATCTGATGATACAACCTGGGGTATTAACCAATATTTGAAGCTCAGTGAAAAATTCGACCTACCTAAAATGGTATCGATTCAAAACGAGTTCAGTTTATTACATACAAAAGACTGGCCGTACTTGATAGAAAACTGCATTCATGAAGACATTGCCTATTTACCTTGGTCACCACTGGCCGGTGGCGCACTTTCAGGGAAGTACCTTAACGGTGCAAGACCGACAGGTTCGCGCTGGACTATGAGTCAACGCAACGGGTTGTTTAGGGACTCGGAGCAAAGCATGGAGGCAATTGGACTATACAAAAAACTGGCTGAATCCGTTGGCCTCAGTGCAGCACAATTGGCACTGGCTTGGTGTAATCAAATCGATGGAGTGACATCAACTATTATAGGTGCAACCTCAATGGCGCAACTTGAAGAGAACATTGATGCTTTTGACCTAGATTTGTCTGAAGAAGTCGTTAACCAAATAGATCAAATCCTAAAGCGTTATCCTGCGCCATTTTAGTCAAATCAACCTAAGCTAAATTAATGCAACGAAGCAGGTTTTAAGTGGAAACTTGCTTCGCGGTATAAGTCATTTAGCTCGATAGGTTTACCTAGGTGCGCAACAAAGCCGCTTTCCATATAGCGTTTTACATCCGCTTCCATAACATTGGCCGTCAATGCAATGATTGGGGTACGGTTATCAAATTTTTGAATAGTTTTACACGCTTCAACGCCATCCATATTGGGCATTTGAATATCCATAAAAACAAGATCTGGCTGGTATTCTTTGAATTTTTTTACCGCTTCTATACCATCTTCTGCAACCACAATATTTGCTTTGGTTGGTCCCATCATCGCATTGAAAACGGTTTGATTGATTTTGTTATCTTCTGCTAACAAGATTGTTTTGTTGCTTAAATCAGGGGTTGAGTACTCTTTTCTACGTGTCTTCTTAACTTCTTCAACTTGGGTTTCTTTTAGTGGAAGACTGACCTCAAACTCAGTGCCCTTACCAAGCTCACTTGATACTTTAATGTCACCTGCCATCAAGTCCACCAACTGTTTAGTTATAGCCATGCCCAACCCTGTGCCCCCATAACGGCGAGTTGTGCTGCTATCAGCTTGCTCAAATCGATTGAATAACCCCTCCTGCATCTTTTTGGACATCCCGATACCAGAATCTTTAACAATAATAGAGACGTTTCGGCTTTCCTCTGAACGAATACCAAGGGAAACGTAACCTTCATCTGTGAACTTAACTGCGTTGGATAACAAATTTAGTATGATTTGTTTGACCCGAACAGGATCGCCCAACCATGCTTTTCGCCCTTCATACCCTATGTCTATATCAACTAGTACACCTTTCGACTCTGCTTGTGGGCTTAATTCCGCGACAACACCTGATGCAATCTCTGCCAAATCAAGCGGAATTTCTTCAAGTTTCAATTGACCCGCTTCAATCTTAGAAAAGTCTAATATGTCATTCACAATCGTTAATAACATTTTGCTTGAAAGCACTCCCTTTTCAACTAATTCCATTGATTCGGCTGGAATAGGTTGACGTTGAAGGATTTGTAATGTGCCCAATATACCATTCATTGGCGTACGAATTTCATGACTCATATTTGCCAAAAACGCGCCTTTAGCCTTTTCTGACTCCTCGGCACGTCGCTTTTGCTGATTGAGGTCTTCTATTTGACTCGTGATAGTGACAGCCATACCGTCCACGGTTTTGAATAATTTATCGAATTCAACGAATTCAGAAGACTGTCCCGAAGCCGAGTAGTCTCCTTTAGATATCTTTTCCGTTAATTTTTCTAACTGACGGACAGGATGTATGAGGCGCTTCGTAAACCCACTGAGATATATTTGTAAAAAAACAAACAAAACTATAACTAATGCACTCGAGTAGAGGATAGATAGATAAACACTTTTGGTAAAATATGACTCTAAATGCTTAACTTTAAGCCCTAAATCGACACCAAAAGTACTGGGGTTGACCACTTTTAAATCATAGGAGATAGCCCTTTCGGACTCACTCACTTCTCGACCAAATTGAAACCATGGAAAGCCTTCTACTCTTAGCAACGCTTGTGAATGACTCAATCGATTATCCAAATCAACAAAGAGTGCGGGGTTTAACAACAAAAATAAAACCGCCGTTTTTTCATAAGGCGTAACTATAGAGGCATTACTTTTTAACAAGGGTATCGCGAAGAACAAGCTCCCTTTTGATTCTGGTTGCAAAACACCAAACGGTTTATTTACATATTTAAATTTAACGCCTTTTTGAATAAAAGAGTCGCTCAATTGTGCTTTGGTATATTCGCTCAATTCTGGGAATGAGACTTTAAGAGCCTCAATTGGAAAGCCTTCCACAACAAATTCACTGCCATCTAGAATAAATGCAGCGTCTATAAATTCATTACTTTCGACCACCCTTTTCAACTCTCGAAACGCATATTGAGTATAAAGTAGGTTGTTTGGTAACTCTGCCAACACTTTATTTGTCGCCAAAAATGACAATTGATGACGCTGTTTAGTCAACTCACTTTGAATATCTAAAGCAAGGGAACGTGCATGTCTTGCAACATCTTCTTTTGCGATTGACATTGATTTGTTATAGCTGTCAAAACCAAAACCGGCTAAACATAAAAGTAAAAGTACCAGAATCGCTACTGGTAGCTTACCTCTTAACTCAGTTACCACACTACGTTTAGTTGCCATTTACATTCTCAATCGATTTTTCAGTGATGACTTGCATATATTCCGCAGCAGTTTGCGCATCAAATACATCGGCTAAATAACGGTTCAGGCCCTTTAACAATGCCTCCCAAACTATCGCCATTTCATGTTCATTCGGCATCGGGTTGGAGCTTTGTAATTGTGCAAACATGATACTAAAGTCATGGTTACCCTCTTTTTCTATGTTTGCTAACGTTTTGTTGTTAGTCGGAATTGAATTCAAATCCGACCAAATAAGCGTCTGTATATCTTCTCGCTGTAAAAACTCGGCCAACTTTTTAAGTGGCTCCGCTTTAGGCCCCTGTAATCCTTGGTTTGGAAACGCTAGTGTATGGGATGAAAAGTATGACTTCATTTTTTTGTCACCCAAACGAGGTAAAGCAGCAACCCCTAGGTTATCACCAAGTGCCTTTTTGTAGGCTTGATACTCCCAAACACCATTAATTGCCATGGCTAAACTTTGTGCTTTGAAGCGGTTGTTAACACAGTTATATTCGCAGTTGGTATCAATGATCCGCTGATCAAGAAAACGTTGGTACCATTCTAACGTTTGGGCCATTTGGGGCGTGTTTAAGGTCGGTTTACCCTCACTAAACGGCACAGAATCAAATGCGCCAAGAAAAGGTATAAACCAATACATTTCATAGTAGCTCCATGCAATAAAGTCTTTTGGATTACTAAATTGGTTGCGTTGCAAGAGCAGTTCTTCCCAATTACTCGGCACTTGCTCAATCATACTCTTGTTGTAAAACAGGACTAAGTGATTACCAAAAACAATTGGTATTCCTTTTAATTGATCATTTACTTCTGCACTTTTTAAAGCTTGTTTGTATAGGTTTGGAGAGATTATTTCATTTGGAATAGAACTGACATTGATCTGTTTAAGACCTAAAAAGTCAGAAGGTACGATAATGGCATCAGGAAGTTGCTGAACATTAGAACGCTGGATCAATTCGGATTTTAATTCATTATTTTTAAATGCCTTAATGACAACTTTAACACCCGTCTCGGCAGTGAACTGGGACAAAATTGTGCTAAATGAATAGGTTTCTAATCCATAGGCTAACGTAATAGACTGCTGCTTTGCCAGCAGCACGTGTGGTGCGCAGAAAACGCTGAATACAATCAAAAAGGTAGAAATTTTAGTTACTATCGCCTTCACAGCATCGACACCCTTGTCAAAACCAATACTTTAATATAGTTGCATTTTATTTTAATAACCAGATATTTATGTATCAATTTCATACATAAGTGGCCAACCCATATTCAGTTTTGTAGAAGGACATGTCCGAATTATTTAAATATACGTTTGGCGCATACAAAGGCAATATCAACACACTTAGTGAAAGCGCTGAGAGTAGCGCAATGTTGATAAACAGAATTGAAGGAAATGAACATGTCGTTAATACAACAAATTTTTGAAAATAAACCTACAAATGAAAAAGAAGTGGAACTGACTGAATGTAATTATACTGATGATTATTATGGAGATCAGGTTTGTCTAACACGTAAAGTAGACATATCCAATTTCGATTTATAACAATTTAAAACATGCACTCTTGATTCAATCGGCCAGAGTGCATGTTTTTCTTAAATTAAGGGAAACTATATCGAGCAATACGCCCCATCACTTCACCAAATTGTTTGAAGATATTACCGTTATTGTATTGAACGCCGTATTTCTTACAAACTGCCTGAATCTTTGGAGCGACCTCTGAGTAACGATAAGAAGGCATAGTCGGAAACAAGTGGTGTTCTATTTGATGACTCAAGTTACCACTCAAAATATGGAATAACTTACCACCTTTAATATTGGACGAGCCCAATATTTGACGATAATACCAGTGCCCTTGCGATTCATTGTGAAGTACGCTGCGGTCAAAAATATGTGAATCTTTAGTAAAATGGCCACAGAATATAATCAAATATGTCCACAAGTTTCGAATCAAGTTAGCCGTTAAGTTACCCAAAATAACAGGAATAAACATAGGACCAGCAATAACTGGAAAAAACACATAGTCTTTAAACAATTGGCCAAACATTTTTTTGTAAGCCGGTCTGTCTTCATTGATGAACTCTTTGAAGGTGACCTTGCCCAAGAACAATCGCCCTAACCTTAAATTCTGTAGTGCAACGCCCCACTGGAATAACATCGCAAAAATAACCGCATAAAAGGGCTGAAATAAAAAGGCTGGGGTCCACTTTTGTTCTTTAAATATACGTAAAATGGAATAGCCGATATCATGGTCCTTACCTTTTACGTTGGTATAAGTATGATGTGAATAGTTATGTGTTTCGCGCCAATTATCTGCGGTACCGGCAATATCCCACTCATAAGTATTACCATTAAATCGCTCGTCATTCATAAAGTTATACTGCCCATGAATCACGTTATGACCTAATTCCATGTTTTCCATGATTTTAGAGAGTGCAAGTAAAGCAGTACCCAAAAACCAAAACGGCGGAAACCAAGAAAGCATAAGGAACACTCGACCGGTAATACCAGAGTAACGAACGACTTTTTCAATACGTCTGATATAGCGTGCGTCCTCTTGACCCACTTTCGCCATTGTCTCGTCTTTAATCGCATTTATCTCGGCAGCAAAGGCATCATAATTCATAGTTCTAACTCCATTTCGCGACCAGGGAATGTGGTACATAACTGAATCGTCTTATTCACACCATTTAAAATAGAACTCGGTGCTACCCGGCAAGTGCACTGGTGACAGATTCCTTGTTTACAGCCGTATTGAGGCTTTAACCCTGCATTTAAAAGACTATCCAGCAGTGGAATTTGGTTAGATACAATTAGCTCTTTACCTGACTCAAGAAGTTTGATTGTTACTTCTTTCTTTTCGCTACTCGAAGAAGACAAAGGAGTGGAACTAAAGTTTTCGACTGAACATTCATGTTTCACGTCTAACTCTTTTAACAATAACTGTACTTTTTCATTGAAAGAGGCTGAGCCACAAGAAAATACCTTATCCTCGTCTTTTACTACCTCTGAAAAAGGCGCAACATCACTGTTTTTGCTGGTTAAGTATCCGCGACCGCCGACGATACGTGCACGACCATCGGTAAAGGCATGACTTTGACGAATTTCCTTGAACAGAGGACCATCAATGGATTGCCTAATTCCTTCATCTGGTAAGCGTGTTAGATACAGCAGTTTAGCGTTTGGGTTAGTTTTTTGGGCGTTTAAAAATAACGGCCACACCGCGGTGATGCCAATACCTCCGGCAATGAATACGTTAAATGCCTGCTTATCACTCTCACCAAAAGGCTTGGAAACATCTAAGACATCACCGACCTTGACCGAGGACCTAATTGCATTGCTGACTTCACCTTGTACCTTTATGAAAAGTTCAATTAAGCCCTTTTTAGTTGGTAAATTTGAGATCGAATAACAACGTTCTCTACCAATTGCGTCAATCAGTACTTTCAAACGTAAGTGCTGGCCTACTCTAAACTCACCAAATGACTTGCTTGGCTTAAGCACAAGTTTAACAACATCATCAATAATGTGTTTGTCTAATACTTTTACGGTTGGTGTTTGAGTCTGGTAATTAATCTTTAATTGCTTTAGCCAAAAGTCCAAGGATTGAGGCAACGCCGAAGCGTTCCAAAGACGATGAATCACTTTTTTCACTTTATCTAGGTTTCCTAATTAACATGGCAAATCACCACGGTCGGGATTATACACAAAAATATACAAGTGTATATAAATGTGTATATAAATTTACTGACCCTTTTTTGCCTGTTCCCAGCATTTAGCCAGCGCGGCAAAATAAATCCGCTAGTAAATCCAAGCCATGTATGAAAAAATACCGTTATTATTTGGTACAGAAGAAGTCTTTGTTTTGAAAAACGTCGGAAGAAAAGCCTCCATAAACAGTCAAGAAATTATTGATGCTGCGATTTCATTATCTGGCCCAGAGAGAAGCATTTCGTCCCTGAGTCTGCGCGAAGTGACTCGTGAAGCAGGCATTGCTCCGAATAGTTTTTATCGCCATTTTAAAGACATGGAAGCACTCAATATCGCAGTCATCGAGTTGGCCGGTAAGCACCTTCGCACTATCATTAGAGACGCTCGTCGACTGATCATTAATGAAAAATCAGTCGTACGTGTTTCTGTAGAGTGTTTCTTTAATGAAATGAACAAAGAAGGTTCCTCTCTGCCTATATTACTCAGAGAAGGGACGGTTGGTTCGGGTAATTTTCAGGCTGCAATCAAAGATCAGTTGGACTTTTTTGCTAGTGAGTTGCAAACCGATTTAGTCAAAGCCAATGAAATTAATACTAAATACATAACTGAAGATACCGATGTAGTTGCCAAAGCAATTACACAACTCGTGTTTGCAATGGGCGGCATTGCGCTAAATGCAGAAGCCGATCAGCTCGAGTCAATGATTGAAGAAACCGTGAAAATGGTTAAATTCATTCTAAAGGGTGCTTCAAAACCGATACAAGATTAGTTCGATTCACTACCTAAGCGAATCCGCTCTCTAAATTGACCAATAGATACCTCATCACCTTGCATCAAAACTGGCACCAAGTGTAATTCGTCACCTTCGACCCAAAAAATAGCATTTTGATCGTATTTATGAGCTAGCCCAACGGCTGCCGGCTTAGATATTTGGACTATAAAGCTGGGTTCTTGATGGGTAAGGTCTGGGGAAGCTCCAATAACAGTATGATGTAGCACATTTTCAAGCTCTGATCGCAAAGCATCATTTTGCGACTCGTTTTGCTTAAGAGGTTGGCTTTTGCCTTGTGGATTAAACGCCGTAATAATAGCAAAAGGGTTAGGTAACGCTTGTACTTCATCTAACAAAAACACGGTATTGCTATACAAATTTAACAACTCGCTATTCGAATATTCCATATCCGCCTCCTTCGGCATATTAACACCTTAATATAAGAGTGTAATTGGTATTAAACTAGCCAATTACACTCTTTTGCACGACGTTACGTTCATTTACGCACGAGATACAAACTTTACCTCTTCGGTATTTACTTTGATCTTGTCCCCCGAACTGATGTGTTCAGGGACTTGTACTACCAAGCCCGTTGTTAATGTTGCCGGTTTGGTACGGGCAGTAGCAGAGCCGCCTTTTAGCGCTGGCGCCGTTTCCGTAATCTCCAGTTCAACGGTTAGCGGTAACTCAATAGTAGCTGGCGTATCATCAATTACCAACATAAGAAGCCCTTGAGTTTCTTCATTAATAAATTGTAATTGATCTTCAATCGTCTCTTTATTGAGGTGATATGGCGTATAATCTTCATTGTCCATAAACACGTATTCGTCACCGTCTGTATAAGAGAACATAACCGGTCGTCGGGATAAATCCGCCATAGTCAACATATCAGAGTCTTTAAACGTCTCATCAATTTTGCCGCCCGTGACGACATCATACATACGCATGCGGTATAGGCTGCCACCGGCCCTTCCCTGTGGAACAGAACGCTCAATATCTTTAATTAATACAACACGGCCATTGTGCTCAATAGCGGCATTCTTTTTTATCTCACTTGCCTTAGGCATAGTTTACTCCAACGATAATATTAATTTTTTCAATAACAGGCTGAGTTTAAGGCTTATAGTATCGAGATAAAAGTGAATTTTATTTTGTAATCACAATACCTTGTACTCTTAGAGCCAAAATTTATTACGTGTAATCTTTTAGACAACTTAAGTCGTATAAATGCGGCTCGTGGTACATGGCAAACCCAAAACGCAGTCGGTCGCCTCGATAGTCGGTTTTCACATTGTGTTTTTCCAAAAAGCGAGCAAGCTCTGTTACCTCTTCCTTTGGCATTTTAAATGTCATGAAATGACCGTGATTGGCGTCATTTAATTTACCATCACCAAACTCTATTCGCCCCTCATCCTGAGGATGACGTCTTGTCTCAGCAAGGCTATCGTACAAATGACATTGTAATAAATGAGCACGATTCAAATATGGGTGGTCCAAATCATCTATGATTTGTAAAAAAGCCTGCTGACAAGCCAGAATGTATTTATGTATTTGACTTACCGTCACACCATCTTGCTTTAGGAGACTCAAAACAGCATGTAATCGATACATTGCTGACATATCCATGGTCGCCCCAGCGAACTGTTGTCCACCTTTTGCGTAGGCAACTTGATTAGCGGTACGGTTGTGTAAATCACCAAACTCAGCAAACCAGCCAGTGTATATTGGCTCAAATTGACCATCAGGTACAACAGCGAAACACGCGCCCTCTCCGCCTTGGGCATATTTATAACTACCCGACAGATAAAACACTTGTTGCTCAATGTCACTTAAGTCAGTAGGAATCGCCATGAACCCATGGTAACCATCTATTGTAATTAGACTTTTTGACGGTAATGTGCGTACAAATTCGGTGAGATTCTGAATCGCGTACCCCGAATTAAAGAAGACTTGGCTGCAGAAAATCCAATCAAATTCGCTCTCATTGGCAGCGTCAGCGAATCGTTGTTCAAACGTTGCAAATGGTTCGGTTGGGATGCGCGTAACTTCAACTAACTCGGCTTGCTGCCATCGCTCCGATTGACGTTGAAATGAGTAAAATTCACTGTCTGTGGTTAATATTTTTAGTTTGTTGTCTGGGCTGACGTCAAATGAAGTAAAAATTCGGTACAAGAGCTCGTGAGTATTAGGGGCAAAAACGATTCGATCTGGCTTTGTAATACCAAGAAAACCCGCAATTAGGCTTTGACACTCCGGCATTTTTTTCGAAAAAATATAGTCCCATTTATCGTCCGCCATTTGAGCCGTGTCATCCCAATACTCTAACATTGCGTCTCTCGTGACATCTGGCCAATAATGATGACTATGACAAGCAAAATGTTGAATCCCAGGACGCGCGCTTAAAAATTGTTGATAATACTGCTGGTACATATTCCCTTCACTTGAATCTAAAAATGTCGTTAATCAGCCTATTCAATCAATCATTAACTTGCAACTGTTTCCTCGGACGGCAAGTTATCTTGGTGAGTAAAGTTTGCGCTACAAAAGTGGGATTGCTTGTTGCGAAGAGCAGATTCAGTTAACCTGTAGTCACTCTTATTCCCCTTATATTTGACAGTTCATGCGTTTAAAAACTCTTCTTGTCGCCTTAACAATTAACCTTTTGGTAATTTCCAGTGCGAATGCAGATCAAGATGCCAATAAAAACACATTGAGCAATGGTGAATACCTCAGCTCATTAGACACCGCTCGTGGTTTTAATCAGATTGCTCAACACCCAATTTCACCGCAACAAAAAAAAGAAATATTTGCACCTGTTTTAAGGCTTTTTGACGGGATGCGTGAACACAACAAAGCCAAAATGATCAGTGCTTTTGCAGAAAAAGCAAGCATTATTAGGGCGTCGCGAAGCGGTCAGTTAAAGTACACAGACGTCGTCGGATTTGCCGATAGTATTGCCAAACGCAAAAATGACATGATGGACGAGAGAATCATCAACTACCGTATCCAACAGTTTGACAATTTAGCTTCAATTTGGACCTATTTTGTATTTTATTACAATGGAAAAATTAGTCACTGCGGTGTAAACGCTATTCAAGTGGTCAAGTTTGAAAAAGAGTGGAAAATCGGCAGCCTAATGGACACTGCGGCGAAAGGTTCATGTGAGGAGTTTATTTTAGACTATGAGTTTAACGGTAAGCCCTAATTAACCATAACAGCCAACCTCGCATCATTACACTCGATGTGTTGAGGAGCAGCAAGGGCCAGGACTCTTCAAAAGGAATCGTAAGCGCAAATAACAAGGTGCTTATGTCTTTAATAATAATGCTTTTGAATAGACTGCCGGACAAGTCTCCAGCTTGCTTTGTTTTAAGTAGAATTAGGCACTGGTGCAATGTTCCTTGAATTAATAAAAAGGTAACCAGCAACATTAGTGCAGTAGTGCCAATTTGAGCAAGTGCTTCATAAGGCCGGCCAAGTACAGACAACAAACCCATCAACAACAATGCAGCCATTATGGCAACTACACTTAGATTCATTTTGGTCGGTCGGTCTTGCCAAATCCGATATAAAATCACTAGCAACAAAATTAATGCACCAAGCCTTGTCCAAAACAGATAATGGTTAAAGGTCGTCAGTGCAATAGCAAAAACAAAGTTAGCGTAAAAAGCGAGATAACTGGATGTAAACTGGTTGACTGATAAGCTTCTGGTCGAGGTTTTTCCTTCATTACGCCGAGTCTCAATGACCATTATCTGTTGATAAAGGCCATACCAGGTCATCAAAAATAAAGCGGCACTCAGTACCCCTAACAGGTGATATAAACTCATTATTTTTACTTTATTATCGGTAACAAACTCGAGTACTCGTCGCTCCAAATCAAGCGCTCGCCACTCGTATCAAAGCGCTCATATTGACTCTTCAAGTCGACAGCACCAATTATCTTTGGTATCTCAGCTTGACTTAAAAATACCCAATCGACCGCATATGGGTTACTTGAAGAGTCTGGTGTATGAACGTATTGAGCGTTTAGTTTGAGTTCTGCCGCCAAATTGGCTAATACAGGACGTAAATCTAAATAACTATTAGAAATGTGAAACGCTAAAACGCCATTGTCGGCCAACAAAGATGAATAAAGTTGAAGCGCTTCTTGCGTTATTAGGTGGACAGGAATTGCATCACTTGAAAACGCGTCAATAACCATTAGATCGAACTTGTCTGTACTACGGTTTAAACCTGGTCTTAATTCAATCGACGAAGAAGCGGCTACTTGTTCTTCTAATAGTTCCTGATACTTAGACAGACTCTGTCTTGCATCACCAACCTGAACCGTTATCTTTGCCTTAGAGGTCGATAGAAAATCAAAATAATTATTCGCCACTTCAACAACTTGAGGGTTTAATTCGAAAAAATGATATCTGTCTTCGGCTTTTCCGTAATGTGCCAACGCACCAACCCCTAGTCCCACTAACGCGACGTTTTTAGCGTTGTTGTTCCAATCACTGTTTAGTAGCTGTCCAATTCCCGTTTCATAACGATAGTAACTGCGTGGCTGCGGCACTAAAGACCCATCCAGTCGTTGATTGCCGTGAGCGGTATAGCCATCAATAAGTCGTCGTTCTACCACTCCATCTTCAAGTTCGATATCTTTTACCGCGATTGCAGTATAGAAGTTTCTATCTTGATATATGTTGTATTGATTAAATTGGCCATTAATAAACCAGCATAAGGCCAAAAAGCCCATAGCGGCAATCGCCACAACGGCACGAAAAATATAATTGGCCTTAGGTACTAACACCAAAAATATCAAAATACCGCCTAACGCAACTAAAAACTCTATGTACTGATCAAACAGATACGTTGCGCCCCAAGCCGTTATCAAACTGCCACACACGCCGCCAATTGCTAGATACAAATAAAAGCTAGTCAAATATGTTGTGTCAGGTCGACTCTGATAAAGCTCTCCATGACAAATCATACAGCCAGTAAACAAGACGACCAGATACATGACTATTTGACTCAACAAACCAAATTGCGAACCAATATAAAACAATAAAACCCCAATGAAGGCACATATTGTAAAGACCACGGCCCAATAAATTCGATGATATGACTTCGGCAGACTAAACGTCAGGATATAGGTCAACAAGTACAGCGCCAGAGGTAATGTCCACAAAAACGGTATCGGTGGCACGTTGTAGGTCAAACTACTTGTTGTGGAAACAAGTAAAACGACACCTAAAGCCGACAATCCCAACCACCGCGTTTTCATCATCCAGTTAGGCTTGGCGGGTACACTAACGTTGCCCCGATGCTCTGTGGCTTCTGAGGTTGTATTCTTGGATAAATATGACTCGCTCTGATCGTTTCTAATCTGTGAATTGACAGACATCAACCTAAGGCAAAGAGCACTTACCAAAGCGGCAAATAACAAGTAGGCTCCCTGCCAAAAAACAGTTTGAACGGACAATAAAAATGAAGACTCGATGACTAAGGGATAGCTAAATAGCGCGATAAAAGCACCAATATTTGACGCACCATAAAGTGCGTAGGCGTTGTTATCTCGACTTATTTGGGCAAACCAGTTCTGTAACAAAGGTGCGGTTGTTGATAGCAAGAAAAAAGGTAAGCCTATGTTCTCAAATAGTCGTAAAAAAATATCTAAAAATGGTGAGTTTGGAAAATTCGCTAAGGAAATGATCGGTGACTGAGCTGTCATTTGCACAAGTATTATCAAGGAAATAAACGAAACGAGTGCAAGATGTGTCCACAACTGAGTTTGAAGTTTTAAAAATCGACCTAGTCCATAAGCATAGGCATAACCTATCAGTAAAAAACTCTGGAAAAACACCATACAAGCCGTCCAAACAGCACTTCCACCGCCATAATTTGGCAACAGGACTTTGGCAAATAAGGGTTGAATAACAAATAATAATAAAGCGCTAAGTAAAATAGTCGCAACAAAGCTAACGTTAAGGTATGAAGGCTTCAAGATAGTGTCTCTAAACGAAAAAGATAAGATAAAACAGTTAGTGCTCAATGATATAGATCTCGTTAATAAAGGTCACTTAAATAATCAAGTGCAGCGCGATGTGATGTCTAATTTGTAGCAATGGTTTTCGAATAAAGAAGTTAAGATTGGGTAATTTAAGTTGTTTAGAAACAAGAAAGCGAACCCGAAGGTTCGCCTCTATGTGCTTATGTTACCAATTTATACTCTTTGGAATAGAGTTTACCGTGTTACGACACCGCGTCTTTGTTCTTATTTTGATAGTATTTATACAGCCCAATAACTGAGGCCGCTATCCAAAATAGTTCGATAACAAAGCTCGCAAGGTTGAAGTTGTAACACAGGCTGATAAGCAACAAAATTGCCCCTGTCAAATTCATCATATTGTATTTTAAACCAGTCGGTGAGACTTTGTTTAATTGCAATAGGAAGAACGCGCCGACAACCAAAAAGGTGCCAGACATACCTATGACGTCAAAAATGATATCAATCATTTTCCAAACTCCGGAAATATACAATGATCCAAGAGGCTGGCCCAATTCCGTGGGAAGGATCATTCTCAGTCCATGAAACAGCGTATCTTTGTGTGAGGACATCTTGTCCTCTAAAGAACCGGGTCGAGGGGACCCGCTGTTCGAACCGAGGAGTATAACAAGCCATCAAATAAAACTGCAAGTGCTTTGATGGCTTTTAAGCTTAGTTGGGTAAATTAAAGTCCATTTGAATTTTAAAGCCTTTTGCTAGAACAGGTTTACCATCTTCAAATCGAGGAGAGTAACGCCATTGTTTTAGCGCATTATGTGCGGCATTGATAAAGCGGCGGTCACCGTCATGACCGATATTTTTTATATTGGTCATAAAACCCTGTTCATCAATATCAAAACTAAACTGAGCGTGACCCTCTTTTCCTTGTTTGGCTAATGAAATAGGATAAACAGGTTCTACCCGATATAAAGGAACTGGTGCGGCTGAATTTGCCCACGGCGTTGTGCGGCCAATTTCGACACTCATAGCCGTAGCTTTTTCATCTTGACCTGACTTTGCGTAAGCCTGAACTAAAAACGCTCGAGCGGCGGCCGCAAATTTATGTGGTTTACCACTAGCTTCAACAATTTCTAGTACCCTTAGAAAAGGTGCTGTGCTTTTTTCAGGTTTGCCCGTCGATAAATAATATCTACCCAAGGTGAAATTAGGTTCAATTAAACCGAAGTCATTTGAAGGAAGTAATTCCTCTAGCTTTTCTACTGCCGAAATCATCCTGCGGCTTTTTCTATCACCACGATAAAGGTAGCTTTCTGCTAGCTTTACACGTAACAGTTCAGCATAAATCGGTTGTGACTCCTCTAGTGAGTCAATCACATCGTTTGCCTTACGCTGATAATCCTTTGCCGTTTTACCAGCTGTCCAAGGTGCTTTTTGTGCTCCAAGCGTGTACAACTGACCCACTTGTAAACTGTTTTCGCCGTACTTTTCTTTATAAGCAGGTAAGGCGCCTTCAATCAGCTTAATTGGTGTTTTGTCTCTATTGTCCGCAATATTGGCAAAGTTAACCGCCAACACCGCACAATCAAAACTCTCCTCACCAAAGAATTGGCAACCTAATTCAAAAGAGTTTCTCGCCAACGTATACATCCCCATACGCCGACCTGAGCTAATCCCCTCTTTATAAGCATCATAGGCCTCTTTGAAGGCAGCAAATTGTTGTGCCGAAATCTCATCCATCGCATTAGTGGGCTGAGCATTGACCTTTGC
>NZ_CEYNSH010000016.1:51104-60726 GCF_982872775.1 Psychrosphaera sp.
CCATTTAAGCTCGAATTGGGTGGGGTAATTGAAGATTGTAAATTAGAGTATCAGTTAGTCGGAAACCCATGTGGACCCGTTTTATTGATCATGGGTGGTATTTCGGCAAATAAGTATGTTTATCAGTGCAGTGATGGCTCTGCCGGCTGGTGGCGTGATGTGGTTGATTATATTCCGTGCCAAACATCTTGTTCTGATGCATCGACCCCTGCTATTGACTTAAACATATTCCAAGTACTGAGTATCGAATATTTAGGCGGCAATGGGGCCTCAAGTTCAATCCCAAACCCTTTGAACTACGACAAAAACAATACGATATTGCCGCAAGATCAAGCCAGAGCAATTAAAGAGTTGATGGCTCACCTTTCAATATCAAATTTTCATGCGGTTATTGGCTGCTCTTATGGCGGGTTTGTTGCGATGTCATTTGCTGCCCTTTTTCCAGGGCTTGTAAATCAATTAGTCGTCATTTGCTCTGCGCATCAGACACCAAATAAAGCCAAAGCAAACAGAAGTCTGCAGCGCCAAATAATCAAACTCACTCTAAACAACCAACAAACCCCTAGAGAAGGCCTAAAACTAGCGCGCTCTTTAGCTATGTTGTCCTATCGTGCTGATGATGAATTCGACGAGCGATTCTCTTCATTACCTAATCAAACAGAACCTCATATTACCTTTGAGTTTGACGACTACCTCGACGCAACCGGAAATAGATTCATTGAGAAGTTTTGTCCTTATGCTTATTTAACTTTGAGTCAATCTATTGATCTATTTCAAATTTCACCAGAGCAAATCCGTGTACCCTTGACCACAATTGCGTTCGACACTGATGTATTGATCCCAGAACGCTTGGTGCGTCAGCTCTCTGAAGAATCAAGTGGTGAGTCTAACCACTATGTGATCTCAACCAAATATGGACACGATGGTTTTTTAAAAGAGTTTGATGCAATTAACAGCATCATCCAACGACACGTGTCTGCTACTAACGCCACCTATTCCGAAACAAATGGAGATTTCCAATGAGCCGTACTATCCAACTCCCGAACTTTGATAAGTCACAGTCCCTGCAAACTAGCGCAATAAGAGCTGGTTTAGAATCAGATTCTCAATACGGTGCGGTCATCCCTCCGATGTACCTTTCAAGTAATTACACATTCGAGGGTTTAGGCCAACCTCGACAATACGATTACACGCGTTCAGGTAACCCAACACGCGATAGCCTCGCTGAAGCATTGAGTCAATTAGAATCAGGCAATGGGAGTGTGATCACATCTTCAGGTATCGCAGCGATTCATTTGGCATTACAAGTATTGAACCCGGGTGATCATTTAATCGCCCCACACGACTGTTATGGCGGTACGTTCCGATTGTTCAGCAAACTCGCGGAACGAGGACTGTTCGAATTGGATTTTGTTGATCAAAACAACCAACAAGCATTAGAAGAATGTATTCGGTCTAATACCAAACTGATTTGGATCGAAAGCCCTTCAAACCCTTTATTAAGGGTATACGACATTGCGAAAATATCAGAGCTTGCCCACGAACATAATGCACTGGTCGCGGTGGATAACACCTTTTTGTCACCGTTTTTTCAGCAACCTCTGTTGTTAGGCGCAGATATTGTTGTGCACTCAACGACCAAATTTATTAATGGACATAGCGATGTGGTAGGTGGTGCTGTCGTAGCCAAAACCGCTGCACTCGCAGAGGAACTCGCGTGGTGGGCAAACTGTTTGGGGATCACAGGCTCTCCTTTTGATAGTTACTTGACGTTGCGAGGATTGAGAACGTTGAATGTACGACTAAATCAACACGAAACAAACGCCAAGCATCTCGTCAACTTCTTGTTTGAACACAAAGCGATTACTCGTGTTTATCACCCATCACTACCAACGCATCCGACTCATCCTACTGCGGTTGCGCAGCAGCAAGGCTTTGGCTCGTTAATAAGTTTTGAATTAGATTTGGATCGAACGCAAATTACTGCGTTTTTTGAGCACTTAAGGCTATTCTCGCTGGCCGAAAGTCTTGGCGGAGTTGAAAGTCTTATTTGCCACCCTGCTTCAATGACCCATGCTGCTATGGACGAGAGCGCAAGGGTGACTGCGGGAATAAAAGATAACCTTGTGCGTATTTCGGTCGGTCTAGAACACTACCAAGATTTGATTAACGATCTCTCTCATGCATTGGATGCCGCTTTGGCAACATCAAAAGAACAAGAGGTTCAACATGCAAGTTGAAATTGTCTCCCCTAATTTACAATTCGTATCCGCTGAGGTTATCTCGCATAACGAAGTATATAAGTTTGGTGGTTCTAGCCTAAAAGATAGCAAAGCGATTCGCCAAGCCGTTGAACTCGTTAAAGAAGCGAAGTCTACCAACACGGAAGGCCTCGCCGTAGTGGTTTCTGCGAACGGTAAAAACACCGACTTACTTATCGACTTATGTGGATTGCCAATCAATGAACAAGACGCAGCGTTAGAACATTTATTTTCGACTCAGATGACTCGTGCAAAGGCATTATTAGACACCGAGTCTTTGCATAAATATCAAGCCTCTCTAGCTCATGATATTGAAGCTATCAGAATTAGACTGACGGCATTATCAAATACCCATACGCCCAAACCGGAAACTTTAAAAAGCGAGATTATTGCCTTTGGTGAAATCTGGTCGGCTAAATTATTTGCAGAGGCCATAGGCCAAGCTATTGCAATAGATACGAGAGAGTTTCTTACCTTTAATCAAACTGGTTACTGCGAAAGTACGAGCGTTGCAAAGTTTAATAAACTCAAAGCTAAAGCGTTAACTAACTTTGAAACCTCGCCCTTGTTTATTTTTACCGGCTTTATTGCAAGTGATTACCAGGGGAACACATTATTATTAGGTAGAAATGGTAGTGATTATTCAGCGAGCTTAATCGGTACTTTACTCGGTGCTAAAAAGGTAACTTTTTGGACCGATGTGAATGGCGTATTTACAGCAGACCCGAACAAAGTTGCTAATGCCAAACACATTCAATCTCTGTCATTTGATAACGCGATGACTTTATCGCAACTTGGCTCACCGGTTTTACATCACAGGACACTAACACCATTGCTCAACAATCACATCGAACTTGCCATTCGATGCCCTAGTAAAGCGAAAGAAGTTGGTACGGTAATTTCTCAACAAGCCAGCCCCAATCATCATGCTCAATGGGTTGTAAATGTTCAAAACGACTTATATTTAATTCCGTTGTCGTTATTACCAGAGAGTTGCCCGGTTATTGTTCATTTTGATTGCGAACAAAGCCAACAAACGATGGCGTTGATCAACCGTGAATACTTATCGCAAGTTGATACGTGTCAATACAATCGCGCCAAACTCGTCAGCATCATTGGTCGTCACAATAAAGAAGATGAAAAGGCTTTTAGTCAGTTTTTTAAGAATATAACACGTCCATTAGAGCGCCCTAGCCAAATATTAACAATGCCAAATGCACTCGTCGCGGTATTTTCATTGACCAAGGACAAGATGCGCGAGCAAAATAGCACCGAAAGTGAACGAGATACTCAACTGTTAGAAGCTCAGCTACATGACTATATGATGTCACAAGTTGCAGATTTGACGGTGGGGTTGATTGGTCCCGGACAAGTTGGTCGCCAAGTGTTGGAGATTCTCGATTCACTAAATAATAAGAATAAACAAAGTCACGGTAACGCTCGAGCACTCAAAATTGACCTTGCTCTAATTGCAAACTCTACTGCCATGATCACCATTGATGGCAAGGCTCCAGTTAATACCGAGGAAATATTAGCTACATTGGCCACAAAGGACGCTAACAAAGAATTGTTAGAGCCGGTTGACCTGGACGCATTCTCTAGCCGTTTGAAAGCACTATCGACAGCGCATCAAAATAACAGCCAAACCGTCATTATCGATACGACAGCCAGTGAAATGGTTGCGGGAAAATATGAACAATTTTTTGTTGATGGTCACTCAATTGTTACTGCGAACAAGGTTGCAGGTGCTTCTGACAGCTCTTTTTACCAACGTTTAAAGTCGCTTGAGTCGTCCAACAAGTGGTTATATGAAGCCACGGTTGGCGCAGGGCTACCATTATTGAGCAGTATTCAAAACTTGATAAGAAGCGGCGATACAATTCATCAAATCCACGCGGTGTGTTCGGGCTCTCTTTCATGGATTTTTCAACAATGTGCTAAAGGAACTTCATACAGTGATGCGATATTACAAGCCAGATCGTTGGGTCTCACAGAGCCAGATCCACGAATTGATTTATCTGGCGTCGATATCGCTCGAAAGGTAATTATTTTAATGAGGGAAAGTTGGGCCGAACAACTTTGTGACCTAACGTTTAACGTTTCAGATATCAAATTACCCAAGTGGTTACCGCAGGATGTCATAGAAACCGAAGGCTTTGATTGGGGGTGTACCAAAAACCACGCCAAATTGGACGCTTATTTTGACAAATACATTGCAAAGAAGCCGACAGATAGCCTTGTTCCTATTGTCAAAATTGACCTTGATGCACTGCGTGGGTTGGACAATAGTAATAACGCATCGGCTGTGTCAATAGAATTGCAATCACCTGATGTTCATTCGGAGTTTTTTGGATTAAACCCCAATGACAATATATTCATCATTTACTCAGATTATTACCAAAGTCAGCCTCTGATTATCCGAGGGCCAGGTGCAGGTAATAAAGTAACAGCAGCAGGTGTCGTAAATGATGTCCTAACTTTGTTAAAGTAAATTTATTGATAACGTAAATATTGTAAATATTGATGAGCTAATTGAGATTTAATTACGTATACAGTGGAGCTTTGCTAAGCATCAAGTTAAAATTAGAACCAAGCAGTACTTCTGGTAAAGGCAGACCCAAATGAGCGAAATTAGATCTCGAGTTGACCTACACGTAGGCAAAGCAGGTAATATTCCTGCAGAAATTGTTACTTTTAAGCAATTTAAAGAAGGCAACGAGCACATCGCTCTTATCTTTAAAAAAGCAGACAAAGACCAATCTGCCCCTCTTGTCCGCATTCATTCTGAATGTTTGACAGGAGATGTATTTCACTCGTCTCGTTGTGACTGTGGTGAACAGCTCGACGAAACAATTGAAAGAATGGCTGAGTTAGGTGGCATCATCCTTTACATGCGTCAGGAAGGTCGAGGTATCGGTCTTTACAACAAACTCGATGCATACGTTTTGCAGTCTGAGGGGATGAATACATACCAAGCCAATAAAGCACTAGGTTTTGGCGAGGATCAGCGAGAATACTCTGATGCGGTTCACATGTTACAAGCATTAGACATCAAATCTGTTCAGCTGATCACGAACAACCCTAAAAAGATCGCGGCGTTGAGTAATGACTTTGAATTAGTCTCAGACCAACGTACAGGAACATTTATCAAAAAGGATAACCTGAGCTATTTACGAACAAAATCAGCTCATGGTGACCATATGCTGAATCAAACGGAGCTTGCTGACAAAGCCAGCTAACACCGGTCTCGGGCTACAAAATTGTAGCTACAGCTGTCAGATAAAGCCCTGCTATGAAGTGACCCCCAATAGTTGGATATTTCAATTACTGGGGGTCACCTCAATATTAGATCAGGGCTTTTTAATTCCATACTTAGTTTAATTGCCCAGTTAGTTTAATCGAACAGTTAGTTTAACTGCTTATTTATTTCAGAAGATCTTTGTTTAGCAACTCGTGATACATCTCGTTGCAACTCATCCAAGCGCCTTTGTACGGCGAGCCTCCAAATAAATTCTAGCGGTCCTTGTTTGAAGAATGACAAATAAAGACTGGCGAACAATAACTGGACCAATGCAAAGCCTAACGAAGTCAAAAAGTAATCCAATAACGTAAAGCTTAACGCCCATTCAAAAAATAACTCTCTAAAGATGATTGTCATCACCACGGATTGAAAAATATACATGGTAAATGCCATTTTACCGACACTTTTAACTGCGCCTACAAACCAAGTTTTAGCTTCAGCTAGTTTATTCGTCACCACTAAGTGCCATATCAGCAGCGCCATTGTTAACCCTGAAATCGCTCCGCCAATACCATTCGAGCTATTCCAAATAAACGGATACTGGACCGCGATATAAGCATCTATTGAAGAAATCATCAAAGTAATAAGCAATAAAGTGCTCAATGCGCTAGACGAAAAACCTGTGGTCAAATCCCCCTGTTTGTATAACCCCAAACCAATGAACATAGTTCCAACTAAGTAACACATACTTAACAATGGAAAACTAACAATATAGGCGACGGCGATAATAAAGTTTGAATACAGTCTATCTACATACGTGGTAGGTATACTGCTAATTGCTTCTTGATAGGCATCAGAACCACGAACCATCGGTGTATCAAAATAAACAATTAAGCCCATTTCTATTAAAAAGATAACGATGCCAATTGAAAAAAGAATCATTCCGTTTTTTAACAATTGAGTTGAAGTGTGGTCTAAGCGACTCAAAAGGACGAAGCCACTAAGTGCATACATGATCAAAATGTCGCCTGGCCATATGAAGGTACAATGAATTACACCAAACAATAACAGCCATGAAAGTCGACTTTTCAAAATCATACTTGGGTCAAAACCCATCGGCTTATATTTTTGAAACTGCAAAAACAGACCAATAGCAAACAAGATACAAAATAAGCTTCTAAACCTGCCATCGAATAAAAAGGCATTTGTGACGGCCATCACTTGATCTACTAATAGCATTGGTTCGTGCATCACGTACCCAAGTTCAAACATACCCATGTATGGAATATTCATAAAAAGTAAGCCTAAAACTGCTACCCCTCTCAACAGATCCAGGTGAGCGATACGCTGGTTGCTCATTGAACTGTGTGAAACTGATTCATTTTTTGATTGTTGGGTAATCATGTAACCATCCTTTATTGGCAGTTAACTGAGTGTACTGCAATTAGAAGCAAAGTTACCACATTGGAAGGATCAGTATTGAGTACAGAATCCCCAAAATTGTTTACTAAATAATTCAAAAAAGTCGTTTCGTATCTTTCGAACTGAATCACTAATTAAATTGTTATTTGTTATTGCTAATAGCTCTAATCACAAACGCTTAATCTTTCGTAACTCATAGTAGAATCACGATTTTACGCTGTCACACTCCAATTTAGGAAATAAAAGTATTATGATCTCACGTTTTACAGCACTGTCTCTATCCAAACAGATCTTAATCGCCTTCGTTGCTGCGATTGCATTTGGTTTGCTTTTCGAGGAAGCCGCCCTAGCGATCAAGCCAATTGGCACGGCATACATCAATGCCATAAAGATGGTCGTTATCCCATTGTTGTTCTTTTCAATCGTTTCATCGATTTTTAGTTTTTCAGATCCAAGTAAACTGAAAAGGCTTGGCCTTAAAACAATTGGGGTATTTTTGTTTACTGCTTTTATCGCTAGTTTGATTGGTCTTGGTGTAGGAACCTCAATCAACTGGACAGATGGTATTCAGATGTCGACCGAAATAGACAAAGTTCGTGTTATTCCTAGTATTGGTGAAGTGTTATCAGGTTTCATACCGGCAAACGTCATTGACTCTATGGCCAACGGCAAAGTGATTCCAGTGGTCGTTTTTTCAGTTTTGTTAGGCATCGCCGTTTTGAACACAGGTGAAAAAGCCAAACCATTTAAAGCTTTTATAGAGTCTGGTAATGAAGTAATGGCATCTCTAATGAGGATGGTACTTGCGGTAACACCTATTGGTGTTTTTGCAATTCTAGCCGCAACCGTAAGTAAATTTGGATTAGAAACGCTGTTACCTCTCGGTCAATTTATCGTTGCCGTTTACGTTGGCTGTTTACTCCACATTGCATTCACCTACTCTAGTCTGGTCTATGCTTTTGGCAAAATGAGTCCTGTAGCATTTTATAAAAAGATATTTGAAGCACAGGCGACGGCCTATAGTACATGTAGTAGTTATGCGACATTGCCAGTCACGACCAAAGTCATTTCTGACAACCTAAAAGTTGAAAAAGGGTTTGGTTCATTCGTTGCTAACTTAGGCTCAAGCGCGAATATGGACGGTTGTGGCGGTATCTATCCGGCCATTGCAGCGATTTTCATCGCTCATATCTATGGTATATCTTTAGACATGGTCGATTATGGCATTATTGTAATGACGGCGGTAATCTCGAGCATTGGTACCGCAGGAGTGCCTGGCGCCGCACTCGTCATGTTGACGGTTACCTTAAATGCTGTAGGACTACCTTTGGAAGGGATAGCAATTGTAGCGGCTATTGACCGTATCATCGATATGATGCGCACTGCGACTAATATTACAGGTGATGCTGTTACGGCACTTGTCGTAGGTCGCTCGGAAGGTCTCGTTAATGACGAGGTTGAGACAAATACTAAGGAGTTGGACGCTTCACGCTCCGCAGCTTAACCAAGATTATATTTAGGCTATTGTAACGCTCGTTTTCCGATAGCCTAAATTGATCAATTTAGGGCGTTCTCTTCTTAAGTAATTAATCAAAGAGACGAGAACGCTTTTAAAACGGCAGTCGGCGCAGCAATCCCATTAATTTTTCCATCATCAATATTTGCCATCATATTTTTTATCATCGTTAAATCTTTTGAGTCGGATTTTTCCAAACTTGCCAAGTGCATAAACCATTTGCTAAACAGTCTTGTCTCGGCTGGCTCAAAGTAAATTTTAGTGACTTTATGATGACGTTCGTCCTCTTTAATAATGTTATATAAATCCAAGAGCTTTTTTTGTTCACCCTCTAAAACTTGTAAAAACACCCCATCGTTATAGACCAAGCTACCGGTGACATCAATATGACGATTATTGCTATTGGCCTTCGCAACCAACTCCTCTAATTCCTCTTTTGTGAAATGTTTTTTGGCGCGACTGATGTACATCAGCTGCATTAATTGAGAAGTCCCCATAATAATCACCCTTAAACGTAGATATATGAAGAAATTATAGTTTGTAATTAGCTAAAGGGGTTTGATTTTGAAAATAAGGTAGTAAGAATAAAAATACCCGTATCAAACATGCTTTTGGTACGGGTATTTGGTTGTGGTTTTAACGGTGGGCGACCACCCTAGTATTTATAATTCTTACTTGGCGTCTCTGAATAATACTTCCGGGTTAACCATCGTTTTCATTTCTAAAACGTTGCCGTTTGGATCTTCAATAAAGAATGTTTCTTGTTCAAACTCAGTACCGACGAAACGACGGTAAGGCTTGTCCAGGTATTCTAGACCTGCTTTTTCAATACGTTGCTTTAGCGCTTGAAATTCGTCTTCTGGCATATGTACACCAAAATGAGGAACAGATACGGCACCCATGTCTACATCGTGACGAACCGTAGGTAAACGCTCTTCACTTTGGTGGATCGTCAGTTCGTTACCCCAAAAGTCGATATCAATCCAACGACCTTCTTCACTATTTCCAGAGCGACAGCCCATCACATCACAATAAAATTTCTTGGCTACTTCTAAATCACCGGCAGGAATCGCAAGGTGTAAACAGTTAGACATACAATACCTTTTCAAGTTGCTTCACGTTAGTTTATGTGGCGACATTATAAATAAATGACTTACAAAAAACACTTTATTACTTGTTAAA